>NZ_JBHSRF010000017.1:0-133025 GCF_042658925.1 Sphaerisporangium aureirubrum | reverse complement strand
GAGCCGGGCAGACCGGAGGCAGCGTCGCCTCCATCCCCTACTCCTACTCCTGTGACACCCCCTCGCAGGTGAAGTCCATCGTCACCGGCGGCGCCGGATCGGGAAGGATCAACATCTGAGCCAAGGCGCCCGGGACCGCACCACCGGTCCCGGGCGCCCTCCGGTAAGGGCCCTAACCGAGGCGGTACCCCACGCCGGGTGTGGTGACGATGACCGGCGGAGCCCCGAGCTTGCGGCGCAGGCGGCCGATGGTGACGGTGACCGTGTTGGTCAGCGGATCGGCGTGCTCGTCCCAGACCTGTTCCAGGAGGTCCTCGGTGCTGAGGAAGGCGGGGGTGGCGCGCAGCAGGGCCTCCAGCAGGGCGAACTCCTTGACCGACAGCTCCAGGGGACGGCCGTCGCGGGTGGCGGTGCGGCGCGACGGGTCCAGCTCGATCCCGGCGGCGCGCAGCGTGCGGGGACGGGCCGAGGGGCGCCGGCGGGCCAGGGACCGGATGCGCAGCACCAGCTCGGGAAAGTGGAAGGGCTTGGCCAGGTAGTCGTCCGCGCCCAGGGTGAGGCCGGTGACGCGGTCGCCGGGGGACCCGGCGGCGGTGAGCATCAGGACCATGACGCGGTCGTCCCTGTCGGTGATCATCTGGCAGAGGGCGTCGCCGTGGATCCCCGGCAGGTCCCGGTCCAGCACCACCACGTCATAGGCGTTGACGTCCAGCTTCGCCGCCGCCTCCAGCCCGTCGTACGCCAGGTCCACGGCCATGCCCTGGTCCCGCAGCCCCTCGGCCAGCACGGCCGCGAGGGACCGCGCGTCCTCGACCACCAGCACCCTCACGCCGGGACCCCCGCCCGCTCGGTGGCCAGGGGCAGCGTGACGGTGACCCGGAGACCGCCCTCGGGCCGGGCGTACAGGTCCAGGGTGCCGCCGTGCGCCGCGGCGATGGACGCGACGATCGACAACCCCAGGCCGGAGCCCCGGTCGGAGCCGGTGCGGTCCGCGCCGAGACGCCGGAACGGCTCGGCGAGCAGCGCCACCTGCTCCTGGGCCAGCACCGGGCCGCCGGTCTCCACGACGAGCCGCGCCGTCGCGTGACCGGCCGTCGCCGAGACCCGGATCCACCCGCCGTCCCGGTTGTGGGTGACCGCGTTGTCGATCACGTTGTCGGCCATCCGGGACAGCAGCGTGCGGCTGCCGAGCGTCCACGCGTCGCCGCCGACGTCCCCGGCGTCGACGGCCAGGTTCCTGCGCGCGATGTCGGCGGCGCGGGCGGCCAGCCCGCCGGACACCACATCGCCCAGGGACACCGCCTCACGGCCGGGCAGGTCGCCGTGCTGGTTGCGGGCGAGCGTGAGGAAGCCCTCCAGCAGCCGGTCCACCTGGTCCAGCTCGGCCCGCAGCCGGCCGGCCAGCGCGACCGTCTGCGCCGGCACAGGCCCCGGCTTGGCCACGGCCACGTCCAGCGACGCCCGCATGGTCGCCAGGGGGGTGCGCAGCTCGTGCGAGGCGTTGGCCACGAAGCGGCGCTGCGCGGCGAACGACGTCTCCAGGCGTTCCAGCAGCCCGTCGATGGTGTCGGCCAGGGCCTTCACCTCGTCGGCGGGCCCGGGCACGGCCAGCCGCTCGTGCAGGTTGTCGGCCGAGATCCGCCGCGTCGTCGCCGTGATCGTCCGCAACGGCCGCAGCACCCGCCCCGCGACGGTCCGCCCCAGCGCCACCGACACCACCGCCATGACCCCGAGCGCCAGCAGCGACCCGAGCAGCAATTGCCGCGCCTGCGCCGCGTGCAGCCCCTCCAGCTCGGCCTGAAGCGCCATGATGTGCCGCTCGGCGGCGGCGAGCGCGGCCTGCCCGGAGGGCCGGACCTGACCGGGCACGGCCCTGCTGTTCCCCACCGCGGCCAGCCCGAACAGGTTCGTGATGACCAGTAACCCGGCCCCGGACAACAGGAACAGCGAGCCGTACAGGGCGGTGAACCGCAGGCGTGCGGTGCGCGCGGGCAGCGCCAGGCGTCTCATTCGGTCTTCTCCCCGGTGTCGTGCGGGCCTCCAGGATGGCGCGCCGCACCTAACAGGGACATGACAGCGGCCGTTCGAGCCCCGTTATGGGCGGGTCCGTACAACCTTGCACATGGAATCGACCATCGAAGTCACCGACCTGCGCAAGCGCTACGGCCCTGCCGTGGCCTTGGACGGGATGTCCTTCACCGTGACGCCGGGGCACGTCACCGGGTTCGTCGGCCCCAACGGGGCGGGCAAGTCCACCGCGATGCGGGTCATCCTCGGCCTGGACGCGCCCGACGGGGGCACCGCGCTGATCGGCGGGCGGCCGTACCGGAGCCTGAGCCGCCCGCTGACGCACGTCGGGGCGCTGCTGGACGCGGGGGCTCTCCAGCCGTCCCGCTCGGCGCGCAACCACCTGCTCTGGCTGGCTCACTCGCAGGGGCTGACCGCGCGGCGGGTCGACGAGGTGATCGAGCAGGCCGGGCTGCGGGAGGTGGCGCGGCGCAGGGCGGACGGGTTCTCGCTGGGGATGCGGCAGCGGCTCGGCGTCGCCGCCGCGCTGCTCGGCGACCCGTCGGTGCTCATCCTGGACGAGCCGTTCAACGGGCTGGATCCCGAGGGGATCGTGTGGATGCGGGAGTTCCTCGCCGGCCTCGCGGCGCAGGGGCGGGCCGTGCTGGTGTCGAGCCATCTGATGAGCGAGTTGCAGGACACCGCCGGGCACGTGGTGGTGATCGGCCGCGGCAGGGTCATCGCCGACGCGGCGGTGCACGAGCTGCTGGCCGGCGTGGCCCGCGACCGGGTGACGCTGCGGACGTTGTCCAGGCCGGAGGCGGTCGTGGTGCTGGAGGAGGCGGGGGCCACCGTGACCGCCGCGGGCCTGGACACGCTGACGGTGTCCGGCCTGACGGCCGAGCGGGTCGTGGCGCGCCTGAGCGCGCACGCCGTGCCGTTCTCCGAGGTCTCCGCGCACCGGGCGACGCTGGAGGAGGCGTACATGGAGCTGACCCGGGACGCGGTCCAGTTCCGCGCGGCCACGGAGGAGGCCCGATGACCGCGACCCTCACCCCGCGCCGCCCCGGTTCGCGCGCCGGGTGGCGGCACGGCTTCGGATGGCAGCTGCGCGCGGAGTGGACCAAGTTCCGCACGGTCCGCGGCTGGGTGGCCGGCATGGCGGCGGCGGCGCTGGTGACGGTGGCGCTGGGACTGCTGTTCGCGGGCGGCATGCACACGACGTGCGGCGAGGGCGCGATCGAGGAGCGCTGCCCCGTCCCTCCGACGGGGCCGTCCGGCGCGGCGGTGGAGGACAGGTTCTACTTCGCGCACCGGGAGCTGACCGGGGACGGCGCCATCACCGCCCGCCTGACCGCGATGACCGGCATCATCACCTACCCGCCGCCGGGTCACGACCAGATCGTCTCCGGCCTGGTGCCGTGGGCCAAGGCCGGCATCATGATCAAGGAGAGCACCCGGCAGGGCTCGGCCTACGCGGCGATGATGCTCACCGGCCGGAACGGCGTACGCATGCAGTACGACTTCGTCCACGACATCCCCGGCCGTGCGGGCACCGTCTCCGCGAAGTCCCCGCGCTGGCTGCGGCTGACCCGTTCCGGCGGCACGCTCACCGGCTACGAGTCCCCGGACGGCGAGCGGTGGACCAAGGTCGGCACCGCCCGGCCGGCCGGGCTGCCCCGCACGGTGCGGATCGGGCTGTTCGTCGCCTCACCCGGTGACCTGACGGTGCGGGCGGGCCCCTTCGGCGGCAGCGGCCAGGTGCGCTTCACCCAGGCCAGCGGGGTCTTCGACCAGGTCGCCCTGCGAGGGGCGACGTCCGGGGGAGCGTGGCGCGGTGAGGCGGTGGGCGACGACGGCATGAGGACCGACTGGGAGCGCTACCACCGCCCGGCCGGAGTCCTCGACGCCGGTGGCACGCTCACCGTGACCGGATCCGGCGACATCGCGCCGCTCCTGCAGGGCCGCGGGTTCGAGGGCCCCCTGAACGGCGTGGCGATCGCGCTGATCCCGGTGATCGTCGTGGCGGTCATGTTCGTCACCGGCGAGTACCGGCGCGGCCTGATCCGCACCACCCTGCTCACCACCCCGCGGCGCGGCCACATCCTCGCCGCCAAGGCCGTCGTGATCGGTGGCGTCACCTTCGTCGCCGCACTGGCCGCGTCCGCCGTCGTGCTTCCCCTGGGACTGCGCGTCCTGCGCGCCAACGGCAACTACATCCTCCCCGTCTCCTCTTTGACCGAACTGCGCGTCATCCTCGGCGCCGCCATCTTCTTCGCCCTCACCGCCGTCCTGGCCCTCGCCCTCGGCGCGCTGTTCCGCCGCGGCGCCGCCACCACCGCGGCCATCGCGCTGATCGTGCTCCCGTACCTGCTGGCGGTCGCCGCCCTCCCCGAGGGCGCGGCCCGGTGGCTGATGCGCCTGACCCCCGCCGCCGGCTTCGCGATCCTCCAGAGCGTCCCGGAGTATCCCCAGGTCGTGGCCCACTACGCCCCTTCCCGCGGCTTCTACCCGCTGCCCCCCTGGGCGGGCCTGGGAGTGCTCGCCGCCTACACCGCCCTGGCCCTCGGCCTGGCCGCCGCCCGGTTGCGCAGGCGAGACGCATGACGGAGGACACCCCCGCGCCGGCCCCGCCGGTCCCGGCGGCTTCCGGTCCGTCACCCTCGGCGGCGATGGCGGCATCACCCGTGCGAACCCCCGGCTTCGGATGGTCCCTGCACGCCGAGTGGACCAAGCTCCGCACGGTCCGGGGGTGGGTGGCCGGCCTGGCGGTCGCCGCGCTGGTCACCGTACTGCTCGGGGCGCTCGCCGCGGCCTCCAGCAGGACGACGTGCGGCGGCGGTCCTCGCGCGCTGCCCTGCCCCGCCCCTCCGGCGGGGCCGTCCGGCGCGGCGGTGGAGGACGGGTTCTACCTGGCGCACCGCGCGCTGACCGGGGACGGCGCCATCACCGCCCGCCTGACGTCCATGACCGGCGTCATCGTGTACCCGCCGCCGGACCACGACACGATCGTCTCCGGCCTGGTGCCGTGGGCCAAGGCCGGCATCATGATCAAGGAGAGCACCCGGCAGGGCTCGGCCTACGCCGCGCTGATGCTCACCGGCGGCCACGGCGTGCGCATGCAGCACGACTTCACCGAGGACACCCCCGGCCGCCCCGGCGGCGTCACCGCGGGCTCCCCGCGCTGGCTCCGCCTGACCCGCACCGGCGACACCCTCACCGGCCACGAGTCCCCGGACGGCGCGCGATGGACCGAGGTCGGCACCGCCCGGCTACCGGGACTCCCGCGAACCGTACGGGTCGCCCTGTTCGTCGCCTCCCCGGGCGACCTCACCGTCAAGCCCGGCGTCCTGGGCGCCGCCGCGACGTCCCGCTTCACCCAGACCACCGCCGTCTTCGACAACGTCACCCTCCGGGGACGCACCACCACCCCGTGGACCGCCCGGAACATCGGCCCCGAGGACAGGCGCCTCGACCACCTGCCCGCCTTCAAGGAGTCCCGCGGCACCGTCACCTTGACCGGATCGGGAGACATCGCCCCGCTCCTGACCGGCCAGAAGATCGAGAACACCCTCCCCGGCCTCCTCCTCGCCCTGACGGCCCTGATCGTCCTGGCGACGGCGTACATCACCGCCGAGTACCGCCACGGCCTCATCCGCACCACCCTGCTGGCCACCCCGGGGCGACGGGGCTGCCTGCTGGCGGCGAAGGCCGCGGTGCTCGCCGCGGTCACCTTCGTCACCACCGGGGCGGCCTCCGCGGCCACGGTCCTGCTGGGCACCCGGCTGCTGCGTGCCGGCGGCAACCACGTCCTCCCGGTGTCCCTTCTCACCGGACTGCGCGTCGTCCTCGGCGCCGCCGCCCTGCTGGCCCTCGCCGCCGTCCTGGTGCTGTCCCTCGGCGCCGTCCTTCGGCGCGCCGTCCTCGCGGTGACCGTCGGCATCGCCGTGCTCGTCGTGCCCTACGTCCTCGCCACCACCTCCGTCCTGCCCCAGGCCGCCTCGGAGTGGCTCCTGCGGCTCACCCCCGCCGCGGGCTTCGCGATCCTGCAGAGCATCCCCGCCTACCCCCAGGTGATCGCCTACTACGCCCCCGTGGCCGGCTTCCACCCGCTACCGCCGTGGGCGGGCCTGACCGTCCTGTCCGCCTACACCGCCCTGGCCTTCACCCTGGGTGTCATCCGCCTGCGCCGGAGCGCCGCATGAGACTGGCACTGCACGCCGAGTGGACCAAACTCCGCACCACCCGGGGCACTCCCTGGCTGCTCCTCGCCGTCGTCGCCCTGACCGCGGCCACCGGCGCCGCCGCCACGGCCGCCGTCACCTGCCCCCCGTCCGGCTGCTCCTACGACGTCCCCGCCCTGAGCCTCGCCGGCGTCCGGCTGGGCCAGGCGGCCGTGGTCATGCTCGCCGTCCTGGTGATCAGCACCGAGTACGGCACCCGCATGATCCACACCACCCTCACCGCGATGCCCCGCCGTACCACCGTCCTGACCGCCAAGGCCATCCTCGTCACGGCCCTGACCCTGATCACCGGCACCGTCGCCGTCCTGGTGTCCCTGCTGGCGGCCCACCTGACCCTCCCGCACACCGCCCTCGCCCTGCCCCCCGGACGGTCCCTTCTGTCCCTGACCGACGGCCCGGCCCTCCGCGCCACCCTGGGCTCGGTCCTCTACCTGACCTTGATCGCCCTGCTGAGCCTGGGCCTCGCCACCGCCGTCAGGGACTCCGCCACCGCCATAGGCACCGTCCTGGCTCTCCTCTACGTCTTCCCGATCCTCCTCCTCACCGTCTCCGACCCCGGCTGGCAGCGCCGCCTCTGGCAGATCTCCCCCATGAACGCCGGCCTCGCCATCCAGGCCACCACCGATCTCGACACCCTGCCGCTGCCTCCCTGGGCGGGCCTGGGCGTCCTCGCGGCCTGGACGGCGGCGTCCCTTCTCTTCGGTGCCCTGATGCTGAACCGGCGCGACGCGTAACCGCGAATCCGGCGACGAGCAGGCTCGCGCGCATGGTTTCCGGGATGAGGCATCGTGGTGGTTTGGGGTGATTGGCCGTCAGGTGGTGTATTGCTACGGTTTGATGTTGTCGGGGAGCGGGTGAAAGGGGAGCCCACGTGGGGGCGACGGTGGCGGGGGACTTCGACTACGAACGGCACGGGCAGGGGTACGCGGTTCAGCGGCGGACCGATCCGCGGATCGCGGCACAGGTGCTGGCGGCGCTCGGGGACGGGCGCAGCGTGATCAACGTGGGGGCGGGGGCCGGGTCGTACGAGCCGGAGGACCGGTATGTGGTGGCGGTCGAGCCTTCGCGCATGATGCGGGCGCAGCGGCCCGCGCACCGGGTGCCCGCGCTGGACGCGGTGGCGGAGCGGCTGCCCTTCGACGACGGCGCCTTCGACGCGGCGATGGCGACGGTCACCGTGCACCAGTGGGCGGACACCGAGCGGGGGCTGCGGGAGTTGCGGCGGGTCTCGCGAGGGCCGGTGGTCGTGCTCACCTTCGACGGGGACGCGCTCGATCTGCTGTGGCTCGCCGAGTACGCTCCCGAGTTGATCGCCGCCGAGCGCCGGCGCTACCCGAAGATCGACATGATCGCCTCGCTGGTCGGCGGGACCGCGCGGGTGGAGACGGTCGCGATCCCGCTCGACTGCGTCGACGGCTTCACCGAGGCCTACTACGGCCGTCCCGAACGGTTCCTGGACCCCGCGGTGCGCGGCTCGCAGTCCGCCTGGGGATTCGTCGACGACGCCGCCGAGGAACGGGCGGTCGCCCGGCTGCGCGACGATCTGGACAGCGGGGCCTGGGACGCGGCGCACGGCCGTCTCCGGGAGCAGCCGGAGTTCCTCGGTTCGCTCCGGCTCGTCGTCGGGACCCCATGAGGCGGGTGCCCGTCCCGCGGTGATCCGCCCCCGGTCACATGGTCCGTCCGGCGGGCAGCGGCCGTCTGGTCGCGGTGGTCACGACGGCCAGGGCCGCCGCCAGCAGGCAGCCGAGGGCCAGGAGGGCGAAGTACGGGTCCTCGGCCCCGGCGCGGTTGTTGGCGAGCCGGTCGGCCGGGGCGACGTTGGCGGGGCTGGTGTCGGGGATCCAGTGGGGGGCGAACTCGAACAGGAAGCTCACCGCGGCGAAGATGAGCAGCGTGGTGACGACGGCCGCGCACAGGGCGGCGATCAGCCCCTGGCCGGCGCTCCCGGCCCGGTTGACGCCGATGAGCAGGGCGGCGACCGCGGAGGTCGCGATGGTGAGCAGCGCCCAGCCGTTGGACACGGGTACCGGGGGGCGCAGGACTATCGGCACCAGGCACTCCAGCGCGGCGGCGACGCCGCAGGCGCCGCCGACGACGAGCGCGCGCGAGCTCGCGGGGGACCTGCGGGCCGTCACGGCGGCGAAGGCCATCGTGTGCACCACCAGGACGGTGCCGAGGATCGGCACCCCCACCTCGGCCTTTTCCGCCAGCCCCGCGGAGGCCACGCGGAGGCTCTGGACGACGAGCAGGGTCACCGCCCCCACCAGGACGAAGCCTCCCGCGCGAAAGAGCCGGGCGGCCCGGCCGGGATGCACGGGGCCGAGCAGCCCGGGGCGCCTGGCCAGCCAGGAGAGGGCGGCGAGGGCCGTGACCAGGGCGATGAGACCGGCGCGCAGCGGGGCGTAGGTGAGACCGTCGGTCCAGGCGATGACCGCGCCGATCGCGCCGAGCGTCACCAGGTGGTACGCGGCGGCGGCGAGCAGCTGCGGCTGGGCCAGCGACACCCGCAGGCAGCTCAGCGCGAACCGGCGCCGCGCCGGGGCGGGCTCGATCTGGACGAGCTCGGCGCGCATGGCCTGACCCCACTCGCGACGCCGGGCGGGGAGCAGCAGCACCGCGAGCGCGAGCAGCCGGGCCGCCCAGTCGGCCCTGTCGGCGGGCATGTCGCCGGGGCGGTTCACCAGGCCTCCCGTACCCGGCCCGGACGCCGCGTCCGTGACCCGGGCTCCGCCACGGCGGCCGTGGTCTCGGCGGTGAAGCTGAGGCCGTCCGGGGTCAGCCGGTACAGGTGCCGGGGCGGGCGGCCGGGGGGAGCGTCGGGTTCCCAGATGTGCTCCAGCAGGCCGCGGTCGCACAATCGCATCAGGATCGGGTAGAGCGATCCCGCTCGCAGGTCGACCTGCTGGCCGAGCTCGTAGCCGTAGCGCCATCGGGTGGGGTCGGCCGCCAGGGCGGACAGGACCGCCAGGGTCTGCGGCGAGGGACGTCTGGTCACCGTGGAACTCTACCTATATAGAGATCGGGGTCACAAGGTGCCGGAGGACCGCGGTCCCGGGGGAGTTCGCCCGGACCTCCGATCGGGGCCGCGGCGAGTGATCGGCGGATTAGGCTGCCCGTGTGGCCGGCGAGAAGATTTTTCGAGTCAACGGTGTGGATCTGTGTGTGGAGACGTTCGGGGAACCGGGCGATCCGGCGCTACTGCTGATCGCGGGCGCGGCGTCCTCGATGGACTGGTGGGAGCCGGAGTTCTGTGAGCGCCTGGCCGCCGGTTCCCGGTTCGTGATCCGGTACGACCACCGGGACACCGGGCGGTCGGTCGTCCATCCGGCGGGCGCGCCGGCCTATTCGGGGGACGACCTGGTCGCGGACGCGGCCGGGGTGCTGGACGTGCTCGGGGTCACGACGGCGCACGTCGCGGGGATCTCGATGGGGGGCGCGCTGGCGCAGCTCGTGGCGCTGGACCATCCTGAGCGGGTGGCGTCGCTGACCCTGATCGGCACGAGCGGGGGAGCGGGTGATCCCGACCTGCCGGGCATGACGGACGCCCTGCGGGACACCTTCACCGATGAGCAGGCGGAACCGGACTGGTCGGACCGGGACGCCGTCGTCGACCACGTCGTGGCGGGCTGCCGGCCGTACGCGGCGCCGTCCCGCCCGTTCGACGAGGCCGGGGTGCGCGAGGTCGTCACCAGGATGGTCGAGCGGTCGGCGGACATCGAGTCGGCGATGAAGAACCACTGGCTGATCGAGGGCACCGGCGGCTGGCGTGCGCGGCTGCCCCTGATATCGGTGCCCACGCTCGTCCTGCACGGGACCGAGGATCCGATGTTCCCGCTCGCCCACGGCCGCGCCCTGGCCGACGAGATCCCGGACGCGCGGCTGCTGCCTCTGGAGGCGGTCGGGCACGAGCTGCCCCGCGCCGCGTGGGACGCGGTCGTACCGGCGATCCTGTGGCACACCTCCGGCGGCTGGGGCCGGCAGGCCGGCGTGCTGTCCGCCAAGGCGCTGGCCGGTGACGACCCCACCGGTTGGTTCGAGCGCCTGTACGCCGCCGCGGCCGCCGGGGAGGTGCCGATGCCCTGGGACCGCGAGGGGCCGCGCGAGCCGCTCCGGGAGTGGGCCGCCGCCCGCGCGCTCCGCGGCGACGGACGCCGGGCCCTGGTGATCGGCTGCGGGCTGGGCGCGGACGCGGAGTACGTCGCCGGCCTGGGTTTCGACACCGACGCCTTCGACATCTCCGGCACCGCGATCCGGACCGCCCGGGCCCGCCGCCCCGGCTCGGCGGTGCGGTACCGGACCGCCGACCTGTTCCACCCGCCCGCCGAGTGGATCGGCGCCTTCGACCTGGTGGTCGAGATCTTCACCGTTCAGGCCCTGCCGCTGAGCCTGCGCCACGAGGCCGTCGCCGCGGTCCGCCGCCTGACCGGCCCGGGCGGCACGCTCATCGTCGTCATGGCCGCCAGGGACGAGGGCGAGGAGATCGAGGACGGGCCGCCGTGGCCGCTCACCCGCACGGAGATGGAGTCCTTCGCCGAGGACGGCCTGTCCCTCGTCCGGCTGGAGATGCTCCCGGACGCGCGGCTCTGGCGGGCGGAGTTCCTTGGCGGGTGATTTCCGCGGGCCGTCGTGCCGCGCCGGTCCGGCGTCGCCGTATGGCTGACGACATCTTTGAGAACCGGCGGCTGGCGGCGGTGTACGACGCGCTGGATCCCGATCGGGGCGACCTGGAGGTGTACGCGACGATCGTCGCGGAGGCCGGGGCGCGGCGGGTGCTCGACGTGGGGTGCGGGACGGGCACCTTCGCGGTGATGCTGGCCGGGCGCGGGGTCGAGGTGGCCGGGGTGGATCCCGCGGAGGCTTCGCTGGAGGTCGCGAAGAGGAAGCCGGGGAGCGAGCGGGTGGAGTGGATCCGCGGGGACGCGACCGGGTTGCCCGCCATGGAGGTCGACCTCGCGACGATGACGGGGAACGTGGCGCAGGCGATCGTGGCGCCGGGGGAGTGGGACGGGACGCTGCGGGGGGTGTACCGCGCGCTGCGGCCGGGTGGGGTGCTCGTGTTCGAGACCCGGGACCCGGCGCGGCGCGGGTGGGAGGAGTGGAACCGGGAGGCGACCTACCAGGTGGCCTCCGTTCCGGCGGCGGGGGAGGTGGAGAACTGGTTCGAGGTGCTCGACGTCGCCCTGCCGCTGGTGACGTTCCGGGGGACGTGGGTGTTCCGGGCGGACGGCGAGGTGCTGACGTCGGACTCGACGCTGCGGTTCCGGGAACGGGACGAGGTCGAGTCGGGCCTGGCCGGACGGGGGTACGTCGTGCGGGAGGTCCGGGAGGCGCCGGACCGGCCCGGCAGGGAGTTCGTGTTCTTCGCGGCGCGGCCCGCGGACTGAGGCGGGAGCGCGGGCGCGGGCCGGTCAGTCGGAGACGCTGATGCGCAGGCGGCGGAAGCCCTTGCCCTTGCTCTCGATCTTGGCGACCCTGATGTGGCCGATCTGCTTGGTGGACGCCACGTGGGTGCCGCCGTCGGCCTGGGTGTCCAGGCCCACGATGTCGATGATGCGGACCTCCTCGACCTCCGGCGGCACCAGGTTGGTGGCGGTGCGGATGATGTCGGGGATGGCGAACGCCTCGGCGCGGGGGAGGACGCGGACGTCGATGCGCCGGTCGGCGGCGATCTCGGCGTTGCAGGCGGCCTCGACGGTCTCCTTGAAGCCGGGGGGCACCTCGGGGAGGTTGAAGTCCATGCGGGCGGTGAACGGCTCCATGTTGCCGCCGGTCACCAGGGCGCCGTAGTCGCGGAAGACCACGCCGCACAACACGTGCAGGCCGGAGTGGGTGCGCATCAGCGCGCTGCGGCGCTCGTCGGCGACGGCGGCCCGTACGACCGTGCCGGGCGGGGGGAGCGGGTCGCCCTCCGCGGGGATGAGGTGCAGGTCGTCGTTCTTGCGCACGCCCTCGATGCGGGTCTCCACACCCTGCCAGAGCAGGACGCCGTGGTCGGCGGGCTGCCCGCCACCGCCCGGGTAGAACGCCGACCGGTCCACCACGATGCCGTCGGGGGAGGAGGCGAGGACGGTGGCCTCGAAGGATCGCAGGCTCTGGTCGGACAGTTCCAGCCGCAGGGTGCGCCCGTGAACATCGCTACTCATGCCGGAAGCCTAGTCCCGCCGCCCGGCGTGCGCGCCCGCCCCGGCGGCGGAAGCGCGGTCCCGCCGCACGGCCCTCGCGTCGCGCGGCGGGAAGCGCGGTCCCGACGCGAGGCGCCTCGCGTCGCGCCCCGGACGGCGCAGGCCCCCGCCCCGGTGCCGCATGGGACCGGTCCATCCGGCGCCGCGGCCGGCACCGAGATGAAGTGATCATGAAGAATGCGCTCCCTCGCCACTGGGCCGCCCCGCCCGGCACGGTGTGAGCGCAAGGAAATTCTCATCGAGTCCCGGTCCCGCCAAGCGCTGATCCAACGCCGAGAAACCGCTCCCTCGGAAGCTTTCATGTTCAGCCAGCTCAACAGGCCTTATTTCCGGAGGGAGCGCTACCAGGGAGCGCTCCCTGAGCACGGCTGCCGTTGCCACGCCGTGCCTGTCGTGTTTCCAGACGGTTAATTCGACTCTTGACAGCCGTTGTCGCGGAAGAGCAATCTCTCGGTGAGAGAGCGCTCCCCGAGCCCGTGACACCACGGTCCCCCACCCCCCGAGGAGACGCGATGCCGCCGTCCCCACGTCCCCGCGGTCACCGCCTGGCGGTTCTCATCACCATGGCGCTGGCCCTGATCACCACCGTCCTCGCCGTCATTCCCGTAATGCCGGCCACGGCGGCCGACACCCTGCTGTCCCAAGGCAAACCGGCCACCGCCTCGTCGAGCGAGAGCACCGTGGCGTTCCCCGCCGCGTCCGCCGTCGACGGCAACGCCGGAACCCGCTGGTCCAGCGCGTTCAGCGACCCCCAGTGGATCCAGGTCGACCTCGGCGCCACCGCCACCATCAGCCAGGTGGTGCTGAACTGGGAGGCCGCCTACGGCCGCGCGTTCCAGATCCAGACCTCCGCCAACGGCACGACCTGGACGTCCGTCTACTCCACCACCACCGGAACCGGCGGTGTGCAGACCCTCACCGTCAGCGGCTCCGGCCGCTACGTGCGCATGTACGGCACCCAGCGGGCCCTGCAGTACGGCTACTCGCTGTGGGAGTTCCAGGTGTTCGGCACCATCGGCGGCGTCACCCCGACCCCCACGCCGACCGTGACCCCGACCGTGACCCCGACCCCGACCGTGACCCCGACCGGCGGTGACCGCCTCCTGTCGTACAACAAGCCCGGCGTGGCCTCCACCTCGCAGAGCGACGCCAACTGCTGGGAGTGCACCCCGGCCCGCGCGTTCGACCTGGACCCGGCGAGCCGCTGGGCCACCAGCTCCACCACCGGCTGGGTGGACCCGGGCTGGATCTACGTCGACCTCGGCGCCGTCGCGCAGGTGCACCGGGTCGTACTCCAGTGGGACCCGGCCTACGCCCGCTCGTTCCAGATCCAGGTGTCCAACGACGCCGCCAACTGGAGCACGATCTACACCACCACCACGGGCACCGGCTTCAAGCAGAACCTGACCGTCAACGGCACCGGCCGCTACGTGCGCATGTACGGCACGCAGCGCTCCGGCGCGTACGGCTACTCGCTGTGGGAGTTCCAGGTGTACGGCACCGGCGGCGCGCCCAACACGCCGCCCGCCCAGCCGCCCAACCCGCGCAACCCTCCGGTCCTGGTGTGGAGTGACGAGTTCAACGGCGCGGCCGGCAGCAAGCCCGACCCCGCCAAGTGGACCATCGACACCGGCACCGGCCCGAACAACGAGCTGGAGTACTACACCAACAACAACAACGCCTCGATGAACGGCACCGGCAGCCTGGTGATGGAGGCCCGCCGCGAGACCACCCCCGGCTCGGCCTGCCCGGGCGGCACCTGCCAGTACACCTCGCACCGCATGAACACCGGCAACAAGTTCCACTTCACCTACGGCCGGGTGGAGGCCCGGGTCAAGGTGCCCAAGGGCAACGGCCTGTGGCCCGCGTTCTGGATGATGGGCGCCGACTTCCTCACCGGGCGGCCGTGGCCGTACAACGGCGAGGTCGACATCATGGAGATCCTCGGCAAGGACGTCAAGACGGCCTACTCGACGATCCACGCCCCCGCGTACAACGGCGGCGGCGGCATCGGCGGCTCGTACAAGCTGGCCAACAACGCCGACTTCTCCGACGACTACCACGTCTTCGCCGCCAACTGGGACAGCAACGGCATCCGTTACACCCTGGACGGCGTGACGGTGGTCACCCTCGACAAGGCCACGGTCGAGGCCACCCGCGGGCCGTGGGTCTACGACCACCCGTTCTACATCATCCTCAACCTCGCCGTCGGCGGCGACTGGCCCGGCCCGCCGGACGCGAGCACCGGCTTCCCCAAGCAGATGCTCGTCGACTACGTGCGCGTCTACCAGTAAGCCCCCGTCAGCCCGGGGTCCGGCACGGCTCACACCGTGCCGGGCCCCGCACCCCCCCACCCCTGAAGGAGTCCCCATGCCCCGGGCAATACCCCCGCCCCGTACGAGCCCGCGACTGCTCACCCTGTTGACCGCGCTGGTGGCGCTGCTCGGCACCGCCCTGGTCGTCGCGCCCGCCGCGACGGCCGACACCCTGTTGTCCCAGGGCAGGCCGGTCACCGCGTCCTCCACCGAGGGCGCGGGCACGCCGGCGAGCGCCGCCGTGGACGGCAACAACGGCACCCGCTGGTCGAGCGCCTTCGGCGACCCGCAGTGGCTCCAGGTCGACCTCGGCTCCGCCACGGCGATCAGCCAGGTCGTGCTGCGGTGGGAGGGCGCCTACGCCACCGACTTCCAGATCCGCACGTCCAACGACGGCAGCAACTGGACCACGATCAACACCACCACCGGGGGGACCGGCGGCGTGCAGACCCTCAACGTCTCCGGCAACGGCCGGTACGTGCGGCTGCACACCACCCGGCGCGCCACCCAGTGGGGCGTCTCGCTGTGGGAGTTCCAGGTGTTCGGCCCCGGCGGCACCCCCACCCCGACGCTGCCGCCGAACGTCGTGCGGGTGGCCGAGTTCCTCGCCGACTGCCCCTTCAGCCACCGCCTGCCGGACGACCCGATCATCTTCCCGGGCCTGCCCGGCGCGTCCCACATGCACAGCTTCTTCGGCAACCTGACCACCAACGCGAGCAGCACGGTGCAGTCCCTGCTGGCGGGCCGCAGCAACTGCAGCCCCTCCACCGACCTGTCGTCGTACTGGACGCCGACCCTGTACAACGGCACCACGGCGGTGGAGCCGTCCATCGTCACCTTCTACTACCTCGGTGAAGGTGTGCGCGACGACGTGCGCGAGCGCATCATGCCGCTGCCGCTCGGCCTGCGGATCGTGGCGGGCAACGCCAAGGCCACCGGGCCGAACGACCCCACCTCCACCGCCCGCTGGTCGTGCCTGCACGCCGGGCAGGTCCCGCCGTCGAAGGACTTCGTCACCTGTCCGGCCGGCACGCAGATGGAGTCGTACCTCGACTTCCCGCAGTGCTGGAACGGCCGGGACCTGGACTCGGCGGACCACAAGAGCCACATGGCCTTCCCGGTGAACGGCGACTGCCCGAGCACCCACCCCGTCCCGGTGCCCAAGCTGCGCCAGGTGCTCAGGTACCCGGTCAGCGGCAACCCGGCGGCGTTCCGGCTGGCGTCCGGGGCCGGGTACACCATGCACGGCGACTTCTTCAACGCCTGGCCCGAGGCGGAGATGCTGCGCCGGGTGAACGACTGCATCCGGCCCAAGATCAAGTGCGGCGCCGACGGGCGTCCCTGATCCGATGAGAATCCGCCGCGTCGTCACCGCCGTGCTGATCGGCGTCCTCGTCACGGGCGGTTGCGCCCGTCCCGGCCCGCCCCCCGGGCCGGCACCCGCGACGGGGGTGCCGGTTCCGGCGGCGGTGACGCCGCGCGCGGGATTCGGCCCCACCGACATCGCCTGGGTCGAGCTGATGATCCCGATGACCGAGCAGGCGCTGCGGCTGGCGGCGCTCGCGGAGGACAGGGCGGCCGACCCGGCGGTGCGGCGGCTGGCCGGGCGGATCGGCGCGGGGCAGCGCGCCGATCTGGTCCGGCTGCGCCGCCTGCTGCTGATGTCCGGCGTGCCGTACACCGACCCGCACCGGGGGCACGACATGCCCGGCATGGCGACCCCCGGCGAGTTCAAGGTCATCGAACACGCCGCAGGGGACGTCTTCGGCCGCCTGTACACCCGCAACATGCGGGAGAACCTGCGCCAGGCGGCCCTGGTGGCCCGGGGTGAGCAGGCCTCGGGGACCCATCCCGAGGTGAAGTCGCTCGCCACCGCCGTGGAGCGGTCGCGCACCGTCCAGCTCGCCGAGCTGGAGCGTCTCACCGGGTGAGCTCATGAGGGAATGTGGCGGCAGCGCTCCTGGATCTTGCGCAGTCCCGCGGCGAACAGCTCGGGGTCCGACCGGCTCAGGCCCCTGATCATGTCGGCCACCCCGGTGAGCAGTTCCGTGTCGTTCGACTCGTCGGCCGCCGTCAGCAGTTCCAGCAGCAGTTCCTGGAGGCGGGCCGGGGTGAGGGTGTCCATGCCGGCGACCAGCCGGCGTTGCAGCGCGCAGGTCTCGGCCGCCGCCCGCTGGGCCGCGGAGGACGAGGGCCGCTCGGGGGCCGCCGTCCCCGCCCCGGCCGCGCCGCCCGCCAGCACGGCCACCACCCCCGCCGCCAGCACCGCCGCCACCAGGATCTCCGGCCGCGAACGTCCCGCCCCCGAGGCCGGCCGGCGCGGCGGGAGGCGGGCGGCGGAGAGCCGGAACACCCATCGGGACAGCCAGATCACCGCGACGGCCGCCGAGGCGGCGACCAGGGCGGCCACCGCCCCGATGCCGACGATCTTGCCGATCTCCAGCCGCACGAAGACCCCGTCGAAGTCCCACGCGCACGGCCCCGGCTTGAGACTCAACGCGTCCACACATCCGCCGAACCCTATGAGGAACAACTCCGCGCCGGCCGCCAGCACACCCGCCACGAACGCCGCCATCATGCCGAGCACCACCCCCGACGGCTCCCGCCGCCACCCCGCCACATAGACCGCGACCCCCACGGCCGCCACCACCTGCATCCCCACCGCCAGCCCCACCTGCCAGTACTCGAACAGCAACAAGAACTCCGCCGCCGAACGAGCCACCCCCGCCACCTCACGATGCACCACCACCCGCAACCCCACCACAAGGCCCCCATACACCAGCCCGCACACCATCCCTCCCGCCACCGCCGCCCGCACCGGCGGCCCCACCCCCGCGCCTGGCCCCGTCCCCGCGCCGGGCAGCGTCGTCCCCGGTCCCGGCCGGGGACGTGCGGCCCGCCACGGTCCGGCCAGTGCGGCGCCGAGCGGGACCAGCCACAGTGTCAGCAGGCCGCCCACCACCAGGGGGCGCTGGCTGAGGTGGACGGTGAGCGGGTGGTTCACCAGGAACCACACCCAGTCGGGGCCGGTCCACCCGGCTTCGCGCAGGGCGGCGAGATCGTCCGCGGCCGCGTCGGTCAGCTGGGGGAGGGCCGGCGCCATGTCGGCGAGGAACGAGCGGAGGGCGAGGCACAGCGCGGTGAGGCAGGCGGCGGCGCCGAGAAGGGGAACGTAGTACGGCGCGAGCGGCCTCGTCCGCGCCGGCGGGAGCCAGGCCCGCGCCGTGGCCGCGACCCAGGCGGTTGCCACCGCCGCGGCGGCGGCGAGCGCCACCCAGGCGGTTGCCCCGCCGCGGTAGACCTCGAAGGTGCCGGTGATCGCGCTGCCGGCCGACAGCGGCAGGCCGAGCGCCAGCCCCGCCCCCAGCCCGAGCCCGGCGGCCCACACCTCACGGACGGGCACGCCCCCGGTGCCGCCGGTCCCCGCGGACAGCACGGCCGCGCGCCACAGCGCGATGCCGGTCACCCCGGCGGCCAGCGGGGCGAAGACCAGCCCCGCCGCCCAGCGGGTGCCCAGCGCGTCGAGGTTGCCGGTCAGCAGCCAGACGTACGTCTCGACGTGCTCCCCGGCGATGGCGATCGCCAGCCCCGCGGCCAGCGACTCCCAGAACCCGGCCCGGAACAGCGGCCGCGGATCGTTCGTGGCGGCCAGCCTGGTCCCGGGATCGGGATGCGCCGCGACGAGCGCCGTCCAGGCCCTCCGGCCCGGCCCGGGCGGGCGCCGGTCCACCTGGCTGCCGAGCGCCCCCGCCCGGGTGAGCAGGCGTCGCAGGGCGCCGTCCCCGCTCCACCGCGCGGCTCGTACGTCGGCGTAAATCTCCCGCGACCGCAGCACCGCGTTGCGTGTGAGGTACACCAGGACCGTCATGACGACCAGCCGCCACCCGACGCCGGCGACGGTCGCGGGCTCGTCGAACAGGACCACGCCGAGCGGTACCAGCGCGACCGCCACGAACGACCACCACACCGCGATCGTCAGATACGTCCAGTCGACGTCCCCGCCCCGCAGATGAGCCAGCTCGTGCAGCACCACCGCGCGAAACCCGGCCCGATCGGTCACGAACGTGGTGACCAGCCCCGCGTCCAACTGGACGCGCCGCCGCCCTGCCCGCCCGAACGCCACCCCTCCGCCGCCGGGCCGCGTGCTGACCAAGAACTCCGGCGGCCGCCGCAACCCCGCCCGCCAGGACAGCTCGGTGAGCTCGACGACCAGATCCGGCGCGTCCTCGGCCGTCAGCCGGGTGAGACGCCCCCGCCGGACCCGCCACACGGGCATCAGCCAGTACGCCGCCAGCGCGGCCAGCAGCAGCACCGCCACCCCCGCGCCCATCCACAAGGCCTTGTCCCGCTCGTACGGCGCCACGCACTCGGCGAACCCGTACGCCCAGCTGCCGGGATCCCCGGTGCCGGCGACCGGCCGATCGGCCTCCTGGGCACACCGCAGGTACCGCGCCGAGGCCCCGGGCACCAGGTCGAGATAGATGACGTTGAACGCGAACAGACTGGTGCCCAGCGTCGACACGATCAGCAACAGAAACCGCGCCCCCGTCTGCGACGGCAGCAGGAACGGATCGGCCCGCCGGCCCGGCGGCGCGCTCATCCCCTGCCCACCCAGGACGGACCGCGACCCGGCGCCAGACTCATGACCGCCACACGATCAGGCGGTCCACCCATACCCCACCCACAAACGCCTCAGCCGCCCCCCGCCGCGCGTCGGCCGGGCCCTGCGGCGTGGCCATCACGCGCCTGAGAGTGCACCGCGCACGGCGTCGGCGAGCAGGTCCGCCTTGGGGGCCTCCAGCCCGAGCTGGCACGCCTTCTCGTACGCGGTCGCGCGGACCGTGTCGAGTTGCGCCCCGGTGAGCGGGGCGGGGTCGCCGGCCGCCGCGAGTTCGGCGGCCGTGCCGCGCCGCAGCACGGCCCGCAGCACCCTGCGTGCCTGCTCCGCCCCACGGTCCACCGCCGCCTCCGCGAGACGTTCGCCCAGCGCGTCCAGCACGAACGCGATCACCGGCAACACCACAGGAGTCAGCAGCACCACCGCGGTGTCGACCCCGAAACCGAGCAGGTCCTCTTTGCCGCGCGCCGGGCCGCGTCCTCCACGAAAGAACTCGTCCGCCATCGGCCGCACCAATGGCAGTTCCTCAGGAGCGGTGACGGCGACCACGTCCCGAGCCACCTGCCGGACAAGATCCTGGTCGGCGACAGCGCGCATGCGTCATCCTCCTGGAAACCTAGCCATCCCTCGCGACAACCGTAGATTCCCCACCGCCCCCAGACCACGATGTCCCCCGAAACCATGACAACAAGGCACCCCACCGTCCCGTCCGCTCGCTGGGACGCTATGGCGGGTGCCGCTCACCGGCTGAGGTCTTTCGGGGCGGGGGCGGGCGTGCCGGAGGGGGGGTGTGGGAGGGTGATCTTTGTGGAGGAGATGTGGGATCTGGTGGTGGTGGGGGGCGGGCCGGCGGGGGCGGCGGCGGCGCTGGGGGCCAGGCGGGTCAAGCCTGAGGCGCGGGTGTTGTTGCTGGACAAGGACGACTTTCCCCGGGACAAGGCGTGTGGTGACGGCATCGCCGCTCATGGGCGGGAGGAGCTCGCGCTGCTCGGGCTGCCGGACGTCATCGCCGACTACCGGCCCACGCGGCGGCTGGCGGTGGTCTCGCCGGGCGGCGCGCGGGTGGAGGCCACGGTGGCGCGGCCCAACCACGTCGTCCCGCGCAAGGTGTTCGACGCGCGGCTGGTGGACGCGGCCAGGGCCCGGGGGGTGGAGGTGCGCCGCCACCGGGTGCGGAAGGTCGACGCGCACGGCGGGCACGTCGTGCTGGACGGTGCCATCCCGGCGCGGGCCGTGGTCGCGGCGGACGGCGCCAACTCGGCGATGCGGCGCCTCATCGGGATCCCGGCGCCCGCCGAGCGGCACGTCGCCATCGCCGTCCGCGGGTACGCCGACGTGCCCGCCGACGACGACGTGCAGTTCATCGCCATGCAGAGCGAAGGCTGGCCCGCCTACGCCTGGTCGTTCCCCATCGGCGACGGCACCGCCAACGTCGGCTACGGCATGCTGCTCCCGAACCTCCGCGCCACCGGCCGCCCGGGCCGCGAGGTCCTGCACGGCCGCCTCGCCGAACTCCTCCCCGCCCTCCCCGCCCGCGACCTGCGGGCCCACCACCTCCCGCTGTCCACCGGCCGCCCCACCCCGGGCGCGGGAAGGGTGATGCTCGCCGGTGACGCGGCCGGCCTCATCAACCCCCTGACCGGCGAGGGCATCTACTACGCCGTCCTGTCCGGCCGCCTGGCGGGCGAGGCCGCCGTGCAGACCCCCGCCGCCCCTCTCCCCGCCTACCGCCGCGCCCTCCGCCGGAGCCTCGGCCGCCACCTCCGCACCACCGACGCCCTGGCCTACGCCGCCCGCTCACCCGGCTTCATCGACGCCGCCATCACCACCGCCGCCCGCCGCCCCAAGGTCTTCGACCTCCTCACCGAGGTAGGCCTCGGCTCCGGCACCGTCCCTCTCTCCGTCGCGCTCGCCGTCACCTGGAGCTGGCTGACCCCCAGGTGAGCCCGCGCGGCGCGAAGGGGCCCTCCGCCAGGCGAGAAGCCGTCTCGTCAGGCGGGACGCCGGGGCAGCGGGTGCCCGGGGCGGGAAGGATCAGTGAGATCAGGTAGTCGTCCACGATCGCGGTGGTGCAGGGGGTGCGGGGTGTGGCGCCGTGGCCCCAGCCGTCGTAGGTGACGAGCCTCGCCCGGGGGCCGAGCTGCGCGGCCACGTTCCGCGCCATCGAGTACCCGGTGACCGGGTCGTGCCGCGTGTTGATCACCAGCAGCGGGGGACCGGGGCGCACCCGCAGGCGGTGCTGCGGGTTGGGGATCGGGGCGGGGGTGCCCAGGCAGCGGGCGACCTCCTCGACGCGGTCGGCGGAGTAGCGCATGTCCGGCGCGATCAGGGCCGTCCGGCGCAGGTGCCGGGCGAACTCCCGGTGGTCCCGCACCGGCATGTGGAAGTCGGCGCAGCGGATCCGCACCGGGTAGGGCACGACCTCCGGTGACGGCGGCGGCAGGTCGGGCGCGGGGAACGGCGCCCCGCTGTCCAGGGCGCGCAGCACCTCGGCCGACTCGGCCCAGACCGGGCCGCGCAGCGCGTCGCCGAGCGCCCGCAGCAACTCGGCCGGCCGCAGCCGGTACGGCGGGCCGGAACCGAGGACGAGCTCGCCCCGCCCGGCGCGCGCGAGCAGGCGCGCCCAGAGCGCCCGCACGTCCTCGCTGTGCAGCGCGCAGCGGGTGTCGCGGGCGCACCAGGCGGCGAACTCGTCGAAGGAGTCCTGGCCGGAGGCCGCCCCGGCGTCCAGCAGCCCCCGGGTGCCGAGGCTGTGGTCGAGCACGCTGTCCAGCACGACGGCGCGGACCCGGTGCGGGAACTCCTCGGCGTACTGCCCGGCGAGGACCGTGCCGTAGGAGATGCCCATGAACGACAGCGAGGGCTCGCCGAGCGCGGCCCGCACCGCGTCCAGGTCGTACGCGGCGCTGCGGGTGTCCACGTGGTCGAACAGCGGGCCGGTGCGCGCCCGGCAGTCGGCGCGCACCCGCCGGTTGTGCTCCGCGATCCGGTCGAACTCCGCCTGGGTGGACGGCACGGGATAAGGCTCCTGGTCGACCAGGGCGCCAGAGCACAGCACGGGATGGCTGCGGCCCACCCCGCGCCGGTCCACGCCGATGATGTCGAAGTGCCGGCGCAGCCGTTCGCTGAAGTACGTGAACCTGTCGTCGGACAGCACCAGCCCGGCCGCCGACCCGCCGGGCCCGCCCGGGTCGAACAGCAGCGACCCGATCCGCGCCCCCGGATCGGCGGCGGCCCGGCGCGCCAGCGCCAGCTCGACGGACGCCCCGCCGGGCCTCGACCAGTCCACCGGCACGCGCACCGTGGCGCATTCCACGGCCTGGTTCCCGGCGCACGGCGTCCAGGTGATCGCCGGGTGCACACCGGCCTCGGCGGGGGCGGTGAGGGTCAGGGCCATGACGACGGCGAGCGCCAGGCGGAACGTCGCGCGCATGAGAGGGGTCCTCTGTCTCGGGCGTCACTCGGAGCGGACGGTGTCCTCGCGGGTGGACACGTCCATCAGGGGTAGGGCGGCCATGGTGATGGCCAGGGCGGCGAGCACTCCGGCGGTCAGGCTGAGCAGGAACCCTGGGCCCGGCGGGGACCAGGGGTCGTGGCCGACGGCGGCGAAGACGAACGAGGTGAACGAGCCGAGGGCCAGGCCGAGCAGGACGGTGAACAGGAGCGGGACCGCGGTCTCGGTCAGCACGACGCGGCGCAGCTCGCCGGCGCGGGCCCCGGCGGCGCGCAGCAGGGCGAAGGGGCGGCGGCGGTCCAGGAGCCCGGCGATGACCCAGACGGTCAGGCCGCAGCCGGCGATCAGGACGGCGAACCACGTCACCAGGCGGGCCAGCGTTCCCACGTCGGCCCACAGGCGGGTCTCGCGCAGGACGACGTCGCGCCGGCTGTTGAGGATCGCCCGGGGGAGCAGGATCGCGGCCTGGGTGCGGACGCGGGACTCGGCGGCCAGGGAGCCGTCGGTCGGGACGTAGACGGCGCGCACCGGCAGGTTCGCGAGGTCAGGGGCGGACTCCAGGAAGGATCCGGACATCACCCCGATGGTCGCCTCGCCGCCGAGGCCCCGGCGGCGTTCGGTGGGTGACAGCGGGCAGGTGGTGTTGACGACACGGGACAGCTCGCGGCAGGGGACCACGGTGTTCCAGGCGGGGTCGAGCCGGGTCACCACGGCGCCGCCGGTCATCAGCGGCGCGAGCCGGGACGCGGGCTGCCTGTCCACGAAGACCTCGACGACGCCCGGACGCAGCCCGCCCCGGAAGGCCGACCCGGGCCGGTCCCCGGCGACGCCCGCCAGGCCCGCGAGGAGCGTCGCGACGTACACCGCGAGCGCCACGCCGCTCACGCCGCGGTAGGCGGCCCGCGGGTCGTCCGCGATGCGCCGCGCCGCCATCAGCGTGGTCGCGCCGCGGCCGCGCCGCGCCAGTACGTCGCCGAGCACCGAGCAGGCCCACGGGCCGACGACGACCGAGCCCGCCAGCGTGGAGACCAGGGAGAGGGCGAAGACGCCCCGCAGCGTGTCGTTCCCCATCACGTCGTGGTCGCGCAGCACGACGGCGGTGAGGAGCCCGGCGAGGCCCGCCGCCAGCGGCAGCGCCCGCCACGCGGTGGGCCGGGGGCGGCTCTCGCGCCGCGCGATCCCGAGCGGGGTGATGCGCACCCGCAGCAGCGCCGCCATCGCGGTGAGCACCGCCAGCACCGGCACCCCCGCCAGGACCGCCGCCAGCCACGGGCCCGGCACGGCGACGTCGGCGTCGAAGAAGCCGAACCCGTCGAAGGTGACGTGCCGCGCCACGGCCGGCCGGGCCGTCAGGTATCCGGCGAGGCCGAGCGCCGTTCCCGCGAGGGCCCCCACGCCGGTCTCGACGGAGGCCGTCCGCGCGGACTGCGCCCGGGTGGCGCCCGCCAGGCGAAGCGCCGCGAAGCGCTGCTCGCTCCGCACCGCCGCGATCCGCGTGACCATGAAGACGAAGACGATGACCGGGAGCAGCAGCAGGACGGTCCCCACCGCGAGGAGGAAGCGCGAGATCAGGGTGTACGCGTAGTTGCCCGGCCGCCCGGTCATGATGCCCCGGACCTCCTGCGCGCCGGTGAGCTCCCGCAGGTTCTCCGGGGTGTGCCCGGCGACGCCCATCAGCTGGCCCGGGTACGCCAGCGCCGCCTCCCCGATGGTCGCGACGACCCGCCCGGGGAACCGGTCCTTGAGCTGGTCGTCCGGGGTGACCGCGAGCAGGCGCGCGAGCGCGGGCGACACCGCCACCTCCCCGGCCCGCGGGAGCCGGTCGAACCCCGGGGGGACCGGAGGGTTCGGCCCGAGCGGGGCCACGTGCAGCCGGAACAGCGGTTCCCCGTCGTGGTCGTCGCTGACGGCGAGCCACAACGTGGGATCGGGCGCCGTGGCCGGGGTGGCGGACGAGCTGTCCCGCCATGCCGACCGTTCCGCCCGCCCTTCCAGCGCGGACTGCGCGGTGAGGCTGAGCAGCAGCAGCGTCACCCCGAGCCCGACCCCGAGCGCGGTCAGCCCGAGCCGGGCCCACCCTTCCCGGCCCCCGCCGAACGCGAGGCGCAGTCCCAGCTGGAGGGTGTTCATCGCACACCGTTCCCCGGCACCCGCGGCCTGGGGTGAGTCGCCCGATGGGGCGTGTCGGTCACGGTCATGCCGAGGACTATACATGGCATGTATACATCATGGGTATAGTCGCGCGGACGTCACGGACGACAAGGCCCCGTGGCGCGCGGGGCACCACGGGGCCGAGGCCGGGCTCGGGTCAGCGGCGCAGGGGCTTGAGCGCGGTGTACACGGCGGCGGAGATGAGGAAGCCGACCTCGAAGGTGATGTCGCCGACGTCGGGGAAGCGCGCGGGGACCAGGCCGACGTACAGCTCCTGGTTGGAGAAGAGCCAGACGGACAGGACGACGCCGGCGACCATCGCGATGGGCCCGGCGAGGTTGCTGTGCGAGCGGTCGTACAGGCGGGCTTGGGGCACCTGGCCGCGGCGCAGGTAGTGGTCGACCAGCACGATGGCGAGCCAGGGGCCGATCCAGTAGGAGATGACGAGAAGGAAGGACTCGTACTTGTGGCCCGCGTCCTCCAGGCCGGTGAGCGCCACGAGGAAGCCGACGACGCCGCAGGCCAGGGCCGTGAGGGCGCGGCGCAGCGTCAGCGGGAGCCGCACACCCATGGTGAGCAGGGACATGGCGCCCGAGTAGACGTTGAGCGCGTTGGCGGAGATGGCGCCGAGCGCGATGGCCAGCAGCGTCAGGTTGGCGATCAGGGCGGGCATGTGGCCGGTGAAGGCGGTGGTGGGCTGGCCGAGGGCGTCGCCGCCGATGGTGACCGACGCCGCGCCGACGATCTCCAGCAGCACGCACGGGATGAACACGCCGAGCCCGGCAGCCAGCCCCACGGCCCGCTTGCTGGAGTCGGGCGGCAGGTAGCGGGTGTAGTCGGCCGCGTACGGGTTCCAGCCGGCCGCGTACCCGAAGGTGGCGCCGACGGTGAGCAGGAACCCGCCGATCCCGCCGCCGCTGCCCGCGAACCCGGGCTGCGCCTTGGACAGGATGACCACCGACGCCACCACGAAGATCACGGCGAGCAGCGGGAAGGCGTACCGCTCGAACGCCTGCACCAGGTTGTGCCCGAAGAACCCGAGCACCACCATCACGCTGACCACGATCACCAGGGACAGCCATGTCGGCAGCCCGGTCAGCGTGTTGAGCGCCAGCGCCCCGCTGACGCTGTTCACCGCGAACCACCCGATGCCGGCGGCCACCGAGTTGAACGCCGACGGCAGCAGGTTGCCCCAGTACCCGAACGGCAGCCGCCCGAGCACCATCTGCGGCACCCCGGCCGACGGGCCGCGCGCCGACAGCACGCCGTGCGACAGCGCGCCGAGGCCGGTGCCGACGGTGACGGCCAGGGCCGCCTGCCAGAAGCCCAGCCCGAACGCGGCCACCGCCAGCACGCCGAGGAAGATGGTCGCGAACTCCAGGTTGGGGGACATCCAGGTCCACAGCAGCTGCCTCGGCGTGCCGTGCCGGTCGGCCAGGGGGATGAACTCGACACCGCCGGGCTCGACCGCGGTGACCTTCGCGCCGTAGTCGCCTTCGCGGACCGTGACGCCGGGGGGTTCCAGAACCGTCATACCGTGATCGCCTTCAGTTTCTCGAGGAGGTATTCGGACGCGACGACCGGCGGGTGCGCGACCGCGCCGATGGGTGGCCCCAGGGACTCCACCTCGGCCAGCGGGTCGCACTCGTAGAAGTAGATGAGGGACACGAGTTCCTCGTCGGGCGCGCTCGGGTCGGGCGGCAGCACCCGGTGGCGCGTGGAGCGCCAGCGGTCGCCGGTCCAGCGGGCCAGCAGGTCGCCGATGTTGATGGTGAAGGAGTCCTCGGCGTAGGGGGCGTCGATCCACTCGCCGTCCAGGGTGAACACCTGCAGCCCGCCGACGCCCTGCTGCCGGTCCAGCACGGTGACCGTGCCGAAGTCGGTGTGCGGGCCGATGCGGAACTGTCCCGGCTCGGGTGGCCCGACCTGCGACAACGGCGGATACCTGTTGATGTTCATCGTGTACGACGGGTGGCCGGCCCGGGAGGTGAAGAAGTCGTCCGGCAGGCCGAGCGCCGCCGCGCAGACGACCAGCAGCTCGTCGGCCAGCGCGCGCATGTGGTCGAGGTGCGCGGTGACCAGGCCGCGCAGCTCGGGGACCTCCGGCGGCCACACGTTGGGCAGGAACCACTCGGCGTCGATCACCGGGTCGCCGATCGGGAGGTCGGCGCCCACCGCGAACGTCTCCTTCAGGTCCGGCGGGGTGGGCGTGCCCTCGGCGTACCCGTTGGCCTCCACGCCCGGCGGCAGCCAGCCCCGGCCGCCGACGGTGACGGCGTAGCGCCGCTTGACCTCCTCGGGCAGCGCGAAGAACCGCTTGGCCGCCGCCCGCACCCCGGCGCGCAGCTCCGGCGGCACCCCGTGCCCGGTGACGAGCAGGAAGCCGATCTCGCGCAGCGCCTGGTCGACCCGTCCGGCCACCTCGGCGCGCTCGGCGGGGCCGCCCTGGAACCAGGGGGCCAGATCGATGATCGGGACTGTTTTCATGGATTCATGAGTCCTCTCCGATGTCCTCGTGCCACAGCGCCGGGTTGGCGGCGATGAACGCGGTCATCAGCTCGGCGCACTCGGGGGAGTCCAGCACCGTGACGTTCACGCCGTTCGCCGCGAGCCACTCGTGCTGGCCGGTGAAGGTACGGCTCTCGCCGACGACCAGCCCGGTGATGCCGAACTGGCGGATCAGGCCGCTGCAGTACCAGCACGGGGACAGGGTGGTCGCCATGGTGGTGCCCCGGTAGGTGCGCTGGCGCCCCGCGCTCCTGAACGCCGCCGTCTCCCCGTGCACCGACGGGTCGCCGTCCTGGACGCGCCGGTTGCGTCCCCGGCCGAGCAGCCGCCCGTCCGGGCCGAACAGGGCCGCGCCGATCGGGATGCCGCCCTCGGCGAAACCCTTCCTGGCCTCTTCCAGAGCGATGGCGAGCATGGCGGCCGGGCCGGTGACTTGGCTGGTCATGCGGCAACTATCCCCCGGAAGGGGCCCGGCGAGAACGGGCAGATCGTCCGTAGTATGGCTACCTTCACCGGACAAACCGTAAAGCGGGTACGCATGCCGCTCACGCTCCGCGAACTGCTCACCTTCGACGTGCTGCGCGACGCCCGGCCGCAGGTCCTCGCGGGGGACGCCTCACTGGACCGGGTGGTGCGCTGGGTGCACTCCAGCGAGATCTACGAGATCGGGCCGCTGCTCACCGGCGGCGAGCTGCTGCTCACCACCGGGCTCGGGCTGGCGGGCACCGACGCGGGCGCCCGGCGGCACTACCTGCGGGAGATCGCCCAGCGCGGCGTGGCGGGGGTCGCGCTGGAACTCGGCCGCACGTTCCCCGAGACCCCCAGGGAACTCGTCGAGGAGGCCAGGCGGCAGGAGCTGCCGTTCATCGCGCTGCACGCCGTGGTGCCGTTCATCCGGATCACCGAGCACGCCAACACGCTGATCGTCGACTACGCCAGCAGGCGGCTGCGCCTCGGCGACCGGGCCACCCGGGCGCTCAACGAGACGCTCATCGCGGGCGCCGGGGTGGCCGGGGTGCTCGCCACCGGCGCCGAGGTGATCGGCGCGCCGCTGATGCTGGTGGCGGGCAGCGGGGCGCTGGTGGCGGCGCACGGCGTGGCGGGGGACCGGGACGCGTGGCGGGCCGTGGAGCACGCCGGGTGCGAGACGCCGGTCACCCTGCACGGGCGGCCCTGGGGACGGCTGGTGGCCGGGCCCGGCTCGGCGCTGCCCGCCGAGGATCTGATGGTCGCGCTGGAGCGGACGGCCGTCGCGCTCGCCCTGGCCATGCTGCGGACCGGCAGCCCGCCGAGCGAACGGGACCGGCAGGCGTCCGCGCTGCTGAGCGACCTCATCGAGGGCACCGCCGAGGCGGACGCCGCGGTGCGCGCCATGATGGCCGGGTTCCAGCCGCCGCCCGAGCACGTGCTGGTCGGGGTGGCGGCCGACGCGATGGAGTCCGCGGCGGCCCTCGCCGTCATCGACCGGGCCGCGCACATCCTGCACACCTCCGCGATCCGGGGCCGCGTGTCACGGCTGGTCCTCGGCGCCCTGGCCGTCCCGCGCACCGTCGCGGACGCCGTCGGCGCCGCCGGCCAGGCCCTGGAGGAGGCCCTGCGCCGCCTCAGCGCCACCCAGCTCCAGCTCGCGGTCGGCCACGCCGCCGCCGACCTCACCGAGCTCGGCGTCTCCCTCCGTGACGCCCGCGCCGCCCTCGGCCTGCGCCGCACCGCCCCCCTGGTCACCACCCGCGCCCTGGCCCTCGACCTGGAGCTCACCCGCCACTTCGACCCCGCCCACGCCGCCGACCTGGTCCGCCGCACCATCACCCCCCTGGTCGAATGGGACTCGGCCCACCGCACCGACCTGGTCACCACCCTGGAGGTCTTCCTCCTCCACGGCTGCAGCGCCACCCGCACCGCCGCCGCCCTCCACCTGGGCCGCCAGTCCTTCTACCAACGCCTCCAACGAATAGAAACCCTCCTGGGCCACACCGTAACCGACCCCGCCGTCCACACCGCCCTCCTCCTGGCCACCACCGCCCACCGCCTCCTCCGCTAACCCCCACCAACCCCAGAACATCGCCGCTACCCGCCTTTAGATATTGGGGTCGGATTCCCCCGGAAAGATTGAGCATCCGTTCGGCTGCTGGCGCCGCCTCCTCTAGTTCGTTCGCCTCTGCAAGTGCAACGGAAAGCCATGATAGGTACAGAGCCATTTCTCGGGTAAGCGTGGCGTTGTATCGGCTGAGTACATCAGTTAGGAGGGGAGGCGCGTAGTGGTCGCCGTA
Organism: Sphaerisporangium aureirubrum; assembly: GCF_042658925.1. Lineage (NCBI taxonomy): Bacteria > Bacillati > Actinomycetota > Actinomycetes > Streptosporangiales > Streptosporangiaceae > Sphaerisporangium > Sphaerisporangium aureirubrum. The sequence goes on along the minus strand of NZ_JBHSRF010000017.1, from coordinate 103,273 downwards.
ACTTGATATAGTCACGCGCATTCATAATGTGGAGTTCGCCGGCATCTACCCAGTACTGAGCGCACGCATGGCGGCTGGCGCGTTCCCTGCACGTGCGCCACGCCACGCGATCCCATGCCAGCGCCAGTGCTCGGGGAATGAGTGTTGCCGTGCCGAATCTAACGCCGCATAGGCAAGCGCTACCCCTTCGGCTGGATCACCCATGTTGGAGGTCTGGCATGCCGGCGATCCGATAAGGTTCGACGCAAGAATGCCATCCCCGCCATCCCGTGCGGCGCTAATGCCGAGCCGGTAAGTATGTGCTGTTTGGTCGTGCTGGCCGGCGTCGCCGGCGACCCATCCCGCAATCTGGGCAAATTCTCCAATGGCTCGGTGGGGCCGGCGGAATGGCCTAACGCGTCCGCGCCTCACCGGCTTCGCGGTCGAGGGCCGGGGCGCAGCGGACACTGGCGCCGATCCGTGAGGCCTCGGCTCGGATGACCTCGCCCCACTGCGGCCATAGCCGCGACAACCGGGAAGTGATCATGACACGGTCGAAGGTGTTGTCGGGCCAGGGTGTCCGCAAGCCAAGTCCGTGGTGCGTGATGAAGCGGCAGTCGACGGATGCCCCGGTGAGGAGCCTGTCGTCGAAATCGACCAACGCGCCGCGCAGCCCACGACCAGGCACGCTCGCGCCGCTGCCGAAGACCGCCACGCGGGCCCCGGGCGGCAGGTCCGCGGTGCCGCGGTCCACTTCTGGCCGCACGTCCAGGTCGGTGACCCGGTCCTCCCAGTCGACAAGGTCACGGTACGCGTCTTCGGCGGGGAACATGATGTAGTCGCGCGTCAGCAGTGCCCAGAAGAACTCGACGGCAGGGTCGGCGTGTGCCATGAGCATGCGCAGCGCGTTGCTCTTGTTGCTGGCGATACCGGCCTCGCGGTCACGCTCGTGCGGTATTTCCACCGCCCAGGGGAGGGTGTCGCAGGCGAACGGCACACCGTACCGGTGCAGGCGGTACCCGAGTTCCAGGTCCTCCCCTCCCCAGCTGTGAAATCGCTCGTCGAAGCCGGCCACCGCCGCGTAGTCGGCGGCATGCACCGAGACGTTCAGCGTCCAGAAGAACAGCCACGGCATCCTCAGCCCGGTCAAGCTGAAGTCGACCTTGTCCAGCGCTTCATGACGCGAGTCGCGGAACTGCGGATCGCAGAGATAGCGCTGGTACACCTGCTGCGGGCTGAGCGAGGTGAAGGACTCGGCAAGCCCCGGGGTAGGGTCATAGGGCCGGTATCCGTAGGTGTAGCCGATCACGGCCGCCCCGCGGGCCGGCGATCCGGGGCCCGGACGGTGCTCGGCGTGGCCGCGCAGGTGGCCGGCGAGCAGGTCAGGTCCCGCTAGCGTGCCGCTGTCCAGGAACACCAGGATCGGCGCTCTGGCGATGGCCGCGCCCATGTTCCGCGCCTTGGCCACCCGGTACCCTTGGTCCTCCTGATAGCGGTAGCGGATCGCCAGGCGGTCGCTGAACTCCTCAGCGACCTGCTCGCTGTCGTCGGCGGATCCGTCGTCAGCCACGATGACCTCGAACGGCGGCGGGTCGCGCTGATCGGCAAGCGACTCGAGCGTCTTGCGCAGCAATGGCGCCCGGTTGTAGGTGGGGACCACCACGGACAATTGTGGCTGGTTATGCATGCGATCACCTCAGGCGCTTTCTGCAGGAGACGTCTGCCGTTGGCTGCTCTGGGACGTGGTAATTGTACCCGACGGGATCTGAAGCCACGTTGCCGAATGTCGCCGTTACGCCACTACCGGAACGGTGTCTATGCGCTGTTTTCGCGTGGACGCGAGAGGGGTGCGATAAGAGCGCCGTGAGAGCGAAGGAGGACCGGTGCCCTCCACGATCGGGTGTGTAAGCCAGATGGCCGAAAGGGTCGGCTCGATTCACGATTACAAGGAGGGTCGAATCTCGTCGTGAGCGTCTCTGTCCGGGGCATTGACGGCATCTACGGAAGGCCGGCCGCCGGACTTACGGTTAGCCTCGGTCGAGAGGTCGACGACTCCCGCTGACTGCACCGTGTTCAGGGAGGATGGGTAATGAAAGCTAAGTCAGGAGTGCCTTCGCAGTCCCCGTCCCTGCCCGCAGGTCATATCACAGCCGGTGTCGCCGTTCTGCCCTCGACAGGACTGCGCCTTGACAGTGGGATACCATTCGATAATTGGCTTGGAATCGGCCAGGGGTTGGCCGAGGCCGTGAGTGGCTCGGCATGGTGCCTGGGCGACTGGCTGATTTACGGTGAAACTCGCTTCACCGGGCGTTACCGCAGTGCTATCGAGCAAACCTCGCTTGATTACAAGACGCTTCGCAACTATGCGTGGGTCGCCAGGAAGTTCGCGCACGCAAGGCGGAGGGCGGGATTGAGCTTCGAGCACCACGCCGCGGTCGCCGGTCTCCCCGAGCCGGAGCAGGACTATTGGCTTCGGAAGGCAGAGTTGTTCGGCTGGTCGAGGAACGACCTGCGGCGCGAGGTGCGCGCCAGCCTCGCCGCGCGCGGCGAGGACCTGGCTGACCGAGGTATCGCGGCCGGGGCAACCGCCGACGATCACGCCAGGGGTCACGATCATGCCAAGCATGAGGGTGCCGGTATCGGCGACAGCGCCATGGCCTTGAAACTGCACCTGGATGTCACCAACGATCAGCTTGCCATGATCACGGAGGCGGCCAGCAAGTCCCAGCTCTCCGTTGGAACGTGGGCGCAGCTGATGCTTGAGCAGGCCGCTCGCGCGACCCTGGCATTCGCTTCGCGTGACCCGAACCCGGCGACGCGAGCCATCGGAGTCAGCTGACACTCAGCGGCGGACAGCGACACGGTGCCTGCCGGCAGCTCGGCCTGGTGAATGACAAGCGAGGTCGCCCCGCTCCCCTCACCAATCAAGCTGGGCGAACCGCTGAACGGCGTCGCGGTACGCCGCAGTCGCATCGGCGCGCGTATGTGAGGAGCCCTCGGAGTAGAGCAGAATGCGGATTCGCTCGCCTACCTCTTCGCTTCGATTGAAGCTAGCCTCGAACGGGAAGTCCGTGTGGGACCAGTCCTCGACCGCCTCCAGCGTGTCCAGGTCGAGCCGTAGCGCGACGCCGGCGATGCTGTGGAAGCTGTTGAAACCAAACAGAGAAGCCGGTATTACGGCCCTGCCGACGGTGCGGGCCAATTGGGCCAGCGGAGTCCGGCCGCGCATGGTGACCTTCATCAGCTCCCGATGCGCCCGGGCAACGGCCTCCTTGCCAGGCGCTGCGACGTCGATTCGCAGCGGGGCGACGTTGAGGAACATCCCCCGCGCATCCACGCCGTTCGGTACCGCGAGCCGGGTATTGACAGGGACGCCGGTCAGGATGCTCCGCCCGCCGACCAGTCGCGCCTGCGCCTCAAGGTGGATCGCGAGAAGCACGGACTTCAACCCGGCGGAGGAACTCGCCGCAAGTCGGCTCAGCATCCGATTCTCCTGGCCTGCGATCTCCACCGAGTCCTGCCAGGTGTGGCGGTCGCGAGTGGTCTCGGCACTCGACAGCGTTTCCAGCCCGTCCAGGTACTGGCTCCACCACTGTGAGTCGGCGAGCGTGAGCGACTGGAAGAGCTGCTGCGCGCTGTGCTCGCGGAGTCTGAAGCGGGGCGAGGCGTTCGAGGCAGATGACGCCGGCCGCTCGGGTGGCCGCCCGGTGAGTTCCGCGACGTAGCGGTCTAGGAATTCCACCAGGTTCAGGTGGGTGCTCCACCCGTCAGCAATCGCATGCGGCTCAGTAAGGGTCAAGGTGATCGCCGTCTCGCTCAGCAGGTGGACCGTGATCGTGACGAGGGGCGGATCCTTCAGATCGATGGTCCGCGTGTTCTCGGCGTCAGCGAACTCGGCCAACCGCTGTTGCTGTTCACGGTCGTGGAGCCCCCGCAAGTCGCAAACTTTCACCAATGGCCGGTCGACGTGGTTCAGTACGACCTGCATCGGGCGCGAGTAGCGGTCCAAGTCCAGCAGCGAGCGGAACATTTCGTGCTCCCGCACCAAGCCGAGCCCGGCCGCCTCGAAGGCCGCGGGCTCCACGCGAGGTACGGTCAGACGCGAGGTCGCGACGTTGTGATAGGCCGGGACACCGATGGCGCCGCGGTCTCGGAGGGCAGCGGCCATGAGCATCCGGGTGGCCATCACGGCCTGTTGCTCGCTCATCGGGAAGGCATCCACGGCACTGGCCGGCAGCCGTCGGCGATCAGCCGGCGAGACCAGGCCCAGCGCGGGTATCTGCGCCCATCGGTCGTCTGGAACCTCGAATGCCTCCACCTCGCTGTCTCCGGCTGTCGCGTAGAGCGTCGCGCGGACAGACTCGGAGATGGTGTCGCGGCCCCGACCTGTCACGATCGCTCCCCCGTTGGACGTGCTCGGGCCGCGAGGGACTCGATCTCGTCGTCTTCCAGTACGTCGCGGATGGTGAGTTCGACACCCCGTGTACGCGCGACGGCGATGAAGCGCACACACAAGATCGAGTCGCCGCCGACGGCGAAGAAGCGCGCCGAGCGGTCAGGCGGTGCGTCAAGGCCGAGAAGCTCAACCCAGATGCTCCCGATCAGCTCCTGAGTTTCATCGATGGTTCTCACGGCTGCCTCCTGAGGTCCAAGAGCTTGCCTTGGCTACGGGGATCCACGGATCCGCCGGCCCCTTCTATCGCGACACCAGATGGTCTCCGATGACCATCGCGTCGATGTCTATCCGAGAGAACGTCGCCACCGCGTCCTCGGGTGAGCAGACGATCGGCTCCCCGCGCGAGTTGAACGAGGTGTTGAGCAGGACCGGAACGCCGGTGATCGCCCGGAAGGCATCGATCAACCGCCAGTAGAGATCGTTGTCCTCGCGTCGCACCACCTGGATCCGGGCAGTGCCGTCGACGTGCGTCACCGCCCCGAGTCTCGGACGCCAAGCCTCACGAACATCGACGGTTTCGATCATCCACAGATACTCGTCAGGATCGTCGATCTCGAAGCACTGCTCTGCGTACTCGAGCAGGACCGCCGGCGCGAGCGGCCGGAACTCCTCCCGTTGCTTGACCATTGAGTTGATCCGGTCCCTCATCTCGACCCGTTGTGGATCGGCGAGAATGCTGCGGTTCCCCAGCGCTCGCGGGCCGTATTCCATCCGGCCCTGGAAGAGCGCGACGACCTTTCCGTCACTCAGAAGCCCGGCAGCCTCGGCGACGAGGTCGTCGAGTTCGCATCGCCGCCATCGCAGGTCGGTGCGCTCCAGCGTGGCCTGGATGCGCTCGGAGGTGAACGCCGGACCGAGGTAGGGTGGCCCGATGCGCGGGCGAACCCGCTTCCTGGGCGCCTCGGCGCCCTCCTCCATCACCGTCAGCGCCGCACCCAGCGCCGTTCCGTCGTCGCCGGCCGCCGGTTGGGCGAACTGTCGCCGGTACATCCCGCTCTTGCGGATGGCCTGGTTGACGACGCAGTTCAGGGCCACACCGCCGGCCAGGCATAGATTCTCGCTGGACCGCTCATCCCGGTGCGCCGCCAGGAAGCCGACGATGGTCTCCTCGGTCACGGCCTGCAGCGCCGCGGCGATGTCGAGGTGACGCTGCTCGAGGTTCGCACCCGGTTCCCGGGGCGGGCCGAGAACCGAGGCGAGATGTTCCAGTGACCGCTGGTAAGTAGCGCGTTCCTGTGCTGTTTCGTTCAAGTATGTTAGAGGCGTGGTGTAACGGCCGTCGTTTTGGCGGACGACAAGGGTGTCGAACGCCGGACGAAGTCGTTGCGGGTCCCCGTAGGGCGCCAGTCCCATGACCTTGTACTCGTCGAGGTTCATCCAGAATCCCATATGCATGGTAACCAGCCCGTAGACGAGTCCCATGGAGTGCAGTCCGCGCACCTGGCCGCGCAACCGCAGTCCCTGCGATCCGCCTGTGTAAAGCGATGTGCTCTCGAACTCTCCCATCCCGTCGGCGACCAGGACATCGGCAGAGCCGAAGCCGGAACAGTGCAACGCGCTGGCGGCGTGGGCCTGGTGGTGCAATATCGGGATGACCTTCAGGTCATCGCTCCAGAGTTCCCTTGGAAATGCGTCGAATAGATCGCGGTGTATGACTTCCGGCGCGTACACGTTCTTGTATTCCTCGATCGCCCCTTCGGATTCGAAGTACGTCTGGTACCGGCCGAAGTCAAAGTTGTGCGCGACCGCGCTCACGTCACGCGGAGTGATGCCGGCCGCTCCGAGCACATACTCGATCGCGGCCTGCGGGAATTCTCCGGTGCCCTTGCGTCGCACGAAACGCTCCTCGGCCGCGGCGGCCACGATGCCATCCTCGGTGACGAGAGCCGCTGCCGAGTCCGCCCCCTGGGCGAGCCGGTACACGCGCTCGTCCAGCCCCGGAAACGACCGCCGCATGTATGGCTGGCTCTGGCCCAGCCCACTGATTCCCAGGACATACCGCACGATTGCTGTTCCTCTCTTATCGACACTGCCGGTTCGCATCGGTTTTCTTCGATCTCGATGAACCTTGGGCAGATGTTTCGTCGGCGGCTCCAGCCGGGCCGGGTCAGGTCAGGTCAGGTCAGGTCATCGCCACCGCGATCTGTCGTTCCCCCTCGTACGGTTCGCGTCCGTGGGCCGTCAGCATGTTGTCGATCATCAGCAGGTCGCCTCGCCGGTAGTCGAACCGTGTCGCTGCCTCACGATATTTCTCGCGGATGTGCGCGCATACCTCCGCTGGAATTTCCGCCCCGTCACCGTAGACGGTGTTATTGGGAAGGCCGGACCTTCCGAAAAGCTCCTCAAGGACTCCGATGACACGCTCGGGAATGGTTGTCCAGTGAAAGAAGGCTATGTGGTTGAACCACAGTTCATCGCCGTTTCCTGGATGGCGGTGAAGAGCCACTCGATCGGCTACGGTGCGGAGAGTCCCGTCGCTGTTCCAGTGCGTCTGTATGCCGTTGTCTCCGCAGTAGAGATCCACGGCTTCGCGGCTCGTGGTTCCAAATACCTCGCTCCACGGCAGGCCGATCTGTGGATGGTAATTCCGGATGTGCCGCCAGCCGCGCCTGCGGAACTCTTCGACGATGCCGACGTCAAGCGAGGCGGTGACCTGACGCACGTCGGCTAGTGGCGTTGCCCCACCTGAAGCGGGCGGCCGCTGGCAGAAGAAGAAGAGCCTGCCCGGCCAGGTCGCCTGGTAGGAGTTTTCATTGTGGAAGAATATTTCCTCCTCCCGGGTGTACTCGGTCGACGTGTAGATTCCGGACTCGAGTTGCTTCCGCGGCGTGGAGCGCTCCGTATACGGCAACGGGTCGCCACCCAGTGTCCGAACCGCCTTCGCGAAGTCGGCTGTGCTCTCGAGGGGAAACCCTCGGAACAGGACACGGCCCGCTGACATCAGCCGCTCGTTGATATGCCGGGACTGATCGTCATTCAGCCTGGCGGTCAGGTCACTGTTCAGGTCGGATGGTGTGATCGGGGTGTCCGGCACCTTTTCTGTCACTCCCATGACGCGCTCGACTTTCCACGTTCTGTGACGTTGATCTGTGTGTCGATCCGAATGGAACGCGGCAGCGCATAGGACGGAAATGTCTGGCGCAGGTGCGCAAGAAGATCGCTTTGGGTCGTCCCGCCGTCCCGAGTCACCACGGCCGAGTGGAGGCCGTGCACCTCGTCCGCCTGGACGGCGGCGCTCACCACCCCTGGAAAGGCGTTGAGGCAAGACTCAAGAGCGGCCAGGTTGATCCGAAAGCCGGCGACCTTCGCCTCCCGTCCCAGCCGGCCGACGTAGGTGTAGGTGCCGTCGTGGTCGCGCCGCACGCGATCTCCGCTGCGGTAGCTGCGCTCGCCGGCGGAACCGGGGAAAGGCCGCAACTGCCCGCGGCCGTCCGCAGCGTCGTCCGAGTCCGAGGCGGTGAGGTAACCAGTCGCCACCTGCACCCCGGCGATTACCAGCTCGCCCTCCTCGACCTCGTCTCCGGCCCGGGGCGGCCGTCCCTCGATACTCAACTCCACGCCTGGCGGGGCGGTCCCGATCGGAATCTCGTGACCGGTGAAGCCGGCCGGCACGAAGTAGCGGCAGCAGCCCACGGTCGCCTCGGAAGGGCCGTACTCGTTGACCACCAGCGTGTCGGGGAGGCTGTGCCGCCAGCGGGCAATACTTTGCCCGTACAGGGCCTCACCTCCGACGACCAGGACTGGCATCGAGCACCGGGCTCCACGCGCCTCCAGCAGCTCACACAGCATGTTGACCTGGCTCGGCGTCATCTTGACGAAACTGGAGCCCTGGAGGATGCCGGGGTCGGTGGCGACCTGAAGCGGCCAACGCAAGGGATCGAGAACCTGTACTCGCCTGCCGTTCAGGAGCGGTCCGAGGAGGCTGGTGATCGTCAGGTCGAAGCCCAGCGAGGTGAACAGCGGTGCCCCCCATCCTCGGGTGCAGTCGTACTCGCGCATCGACCAGCCGAGGTAGGCCCGCACGGCGGGCTCGGGTACGACGACTCCCTTTGGATCCCCGCTGGTGCCCGAGGTGAAGATCACGTACACGGTGTCCTGCGGGACGGTTGGTATGAGGCGGTTGGCGCCTGGATCGTTGGTCACGTCCCCGGGGCTGAGCCAGACGACGCCGTCGGTCGTCCCGCCGGCGTCCCCGAGGATGAAGGCGGCACCGCACAGACGGGCGATCCTGGCGGCAGTGCGTGGCGGCATGCGGAGATCGATGGGAGCGAATGCGGCTCCGGTCATCAGGATGGCCACGATCTGGACGAGGGCGGTCGTGCTCGGGGCCGTCTGGATAGGCACGATCGCCCCGGGTCCGGCCCCGCGTCGGCGCAAATGGATGGCGACCTCGCGTGCGTGCGAAAGTAGCTGCGCATGCGTGGTGACCGCGCCCCGCTCGATGACCGCGGCGGCGGTAGAACTGGTCAGTTCGCCGGCAAGGCTGTGCGCGCGTGTGGTCACGGCCTTGCCAATCCTGCGCAGTCAACGAGGTCGCCGACGGCGACCAGCAAACGACGCACGCCCGTATAGGGGTTACGAGCGTGGCTGCGGCGCAGGTTGTCGACGACTATCGCGCGGTCCGCCTTCCAGGGCACGACTTCCTCCAGGTCGGAGCAGATTTCTACAAGTTCGTCGATGACGCCGTCGGGGATCGGCCTGCCGTCCCCGCGTCGGCACCCTTTGGGAAACTCGTGAGGCTCGTAGAGCAGACGGAGCGAATCGTGAATTTCCTCGTCCAGTGCCCGAGGATGCCAATGCAGGATTTGTGCTGTCAGCGAGGGTCGGCCAGTGGCCGGGTCGAGGATGACAGCCGGCCGCCGCTGCTCGGTGGTGAGGATGCCGCCGCGCTCATCCCACCTCCAGGTGGCGCCTTCCCGTTCGCAGGCGCGCTCGGCAGCGGCTGGATCAGTGGTGCGGTAGACCTGGCGCCAGTCGAGCCCGAGGTCCATCCCCAGTCGGCGAACGTAGGTGACGCCGGTGGCGAGGACGTCCCTGGCCGAGCTGCTGAGCCGCTCGTAGACGGCCGTCATGTCCGCGGTCGGTGTCTGCCCGCCGTCCCCGATTTCCTGGCAGCCGAAGATGAGTCGCCGGGGCCACATGCGCGCGAACGTGTTCTCGTTGTGCCACAGCAGCTTCCTGGTCCGTGAGAAGGGGGTCGGACTGTTGATCGTGCCCGTGGGGTCATCGCCGATGCTGTTGTGCTCCGGGTTGTCTTTGGCGAGCGGCCCGCAAGCCGCAGCGGCGAGTCGCTGGAAAGTCGCCACGTCCTGGCACAACCCATCGCCGTCGATGACGACCGCACCGTCACGGCGAAGGTGCTCCGCGACCGCCGTGGAGTTGGCGAGCCACCACACTTCCGGTGGGCCATCGAGCCTAAGGTGCCGCATCGGAGGCCGCCCTTTCACCGTGTGCCGCCGCCGAGATCAGGTGCCGGCGTGCCAGCTGCGCCAAGCGGGCGATACCGGTGCTGTCGGCGGTGCCGCGTCGTGCGGTCACCGTCACTTCAAGGCTGGTGTCAGTGACCGTCACGCCTACTGACAGCTGGTTACGTGCCACCGGCAAGCGGATGTCGATGGGCCGCAGGTGATGCAGACGACGCCGATACCGGATGTCACGCAAATAGAACTTGCAGGGCCGACCGCCGTGGCCGGCGGCTTCGCTGCCCGGGCGGATCTCCTGCCGCATGGCGGCGGCCAGCCGGCGCATCACGGCCGTGTGGACGGCGGCGGCCGCGGCCGGACCGGACGTGCCGCGGTCGACGGTGGCGATCTCCAGTTGAGACAGGTGGAATCCCATCGTGTCCTGGGACGTGCCGGCCAGCGGGCGGAGGTCTACGTCGATGTACGCCATGACCGACGCCGGCTCCGACCAAGCCGCCGCGGCAGCCGCCAGGTGCCCGACCGTCCAGGCGAACGGGGTGACTCCGGCCCTCCGCGCCGCGGCCGCGAGCCGCTCCCAGACACGGTCGCCATTCGAGATCGCCAGGTGCCGCTGCAGGTCGGTCACGAGCGGGGCATGGTCTCGCGTGGCAACGCGGTGCACGGAAGGGCCGAAGCCGGGATGGCGATGTCCCGCGTCGCCTGCCCCGGGTCCGGTGAGCCGGCGGTCGACCTCGGTCCAGAAGATCTCCTCGGAATGCGCGTCCCAGACGATGTGGTGGGCCAGCACGAACAGCCGCGTGGCGTTTCCCTTGTGATCGGCCTGTGCGGCCAGGTGGACCAGCGGCCCGGTCGCGAGGGAGGTCGGCAGCCCTGCCAAGTGGGAGACGACGTCCGTGCGCCGCCATTCCGCCGGGAACGCGAGGACCTCCGCGGGCAGCGAATCCGCGGGCGACTCGAGGAACTTGTGAAGTAGGCCTTGCTCGTCGACTGCGAACCGCGCCAGCGCCTCGGGATGGCCGGCCCGGACAGCGGTCATGGCGCCGGCCGCGTCGCGAAGGCTTACCTGCGACCCGGGGCATAACTCCGCGGCCGCCAGGCACAGGTAGCGCCCCCGCGGTTCGGCCGCCTGCTCCTGATACCACAGGCCGAACTCGGCCGCGGTGGCAGGCAGGACCATCGCCACCTCAGCGTCGCCTCGCTTCGATGACGCAGCGCGTTATGGTGGCCAGCTGCGGAGTCTCAAAGACCTCGAGCATCGGCAGCGTGACATCGCACGCGGCTTCGACCGATCGCAGCAGCCGGATGAAGGTGAAGGAGTCGGCGCCGCTTTCGAAGAGGTTGTCGTGCGGTGCCAGCTTCATCGCGGACTCCGGCGCGATATCACGCCAGCAAGCTTCGACCTCTTCCAGCACCTGCGGGTAATCCATTGGCCTCATCGACCCGCCTCTTCTCGAGCACCGGCTGCGGCGGTCTGTTCCGCGACGAGGTCGCCGGCCAGGTCGTGCCGGAGGAATTGGCGGGTTTGCTCGATGTCGCCGGCCAAGACGCGGTCGTCCTCGAGCCGGGGCACTCGTGTGCGGTAACGCTCCTTCGCGCCGCGGACTGCGGGGGAAAGGACCAGCCCGGCCTTGAGATCGGCGGCCTGGCATGCGGTCATCAACTCGATGGCCAGCACGTTCTCCAGGTTGTCCACGATCTGCCGCAGCTTCAGCACGGAGGTGCCACCCATGCTCACGTGATCTTCCTGCAGCTGGCAGGTCGGAATCGAGTCGACGCTGCCGGGGTGCGCCAGGGTCTTGGCTTCGCTCACCAGCGCCGCGGCGGAGTACTGGCTGATCATGAGCCCGGAGTTGACGCCGGGATCCTCGGTGAGGAAGTCCGGGAGACCGCGGCGTCCGGACAGCAGCTGGTAGGTCCGGCGCTCGGAGATGGCGGCGAGCTCGGTGGCGGCGATGCCGAGCATGTCCGCGGCCATGGCGACCGACTCGCCGTGCAGGTTGCCGCCCAGGAGCACCAGGTCGTCATCCACGAAGAACAGCGGGTTGTCGGCGGTCGTGTTGATCTCGTTGAGGATCGAGTTCTGGGCGTATGCGATGTGCTCGCGCACGGCCCCGTGGACCTGAGGAATGCATCGAAACGAGTAGGGGTCCTGCATCGACGGTACAGCGGTGTCCAAGGCTGAGTGGTTTCCGCCGTGGGTGTAGTGGGAGAGGTTCGTGGCGACCACCGCCCGCCACCGGTTCCCCGAATCGCGGTGGTATCGCTCGTGGAAGAACCTGTCGGCGCAACTGAATGCCTGGGTGCTGATCGCCGCGATCAGGTCGGCCGAGCGCGCGAGCTCGAGGAGGCGCCGCAGTTCGATCACCGCGACGGCCGAGATGTACTGGGTCCCGTTGGTCAGCGCGAGACCGTCCTTGGGACCGAGCTCCACCCGGCCGAGGCCCAGCTGCTCCTCGACGTCCCTGGTGTCGCACACCTGGCCGTCCACGGTGATCTGGCCGAGGCCCAGGAGGGGAAGCGCCAGGTGGGACAGGGGTGCGAGGTCTCCGCTCGCACCGACGGTGCCGCGCTCGGGTACCACGGGGTGGATGCCGTTGTTGAGCATCCTCACCAGGCTTTCGGCGACCTCCAGGGACACGCCGGTGTAGCCGCTGCGGAAGGTCAGCAGCTTGATCAGAAGCATCATCCGGACGACTTCAACGGGCGCACCGAGCCCGATGCCGCATGCGTGGGAAAGGATGTGGCGACGCTGGAGTTCTGCCTCATCGCCGGGCCGGACGCGGATGTTGGCCAGCGCGCCGAAGCCGGAGTTGACGCCGTACAGCAACTCGGGCCTCACGGTGAGCGAATCGACCCACTTGGACGAACGTCTGATCGCCTCGGTGGCCTCATCCGCCAGGACTACTGTGTTGCCGGGATCGATCCCGGCCATCAGGTGCTCGAGCTCCCAGCGTTCACGGGGCCGAATCGCGACGTTGGCCATCGCCGAACCTCCTCATTGAGAACTGCTTTGTCATGGTGGCGAGAGTGGCGTCGGCCTCAGCACGCAGTGCACGTGCCATCCCACCGTCGGAGCGGCCCGTGACGACGCAGGTGATGTCCTTGGCCAGTGCGCTGGTCCGGAAGTAGCACGCGAGGGCATGGCGCGGGGGCGAGCCGATGAGCTGCGTGGCCGAGCTCGCCACGCCGTCGATCTCGACAGCCGGCGCGGGCACCTGATCCTCCAGGACGACGACGACGTCGCCGACGGGTGCCCACCCTTGTCCCGGCCGTACGCTGCCGAATCCCGGGACCAGCGCCGCGAAGTCGACAGCCGCCAATAGGTCGCGGTTGACCGCTTCGATGACGCGGGTGGTGTCCTGGCCGGCGGCATCGACCAGCAGGGGCACGTCAACCACGTAATTGCCGATCGAGCGGACCTCGTCTGGAGTCCGCGTCGAGACCGGTGTCTCGACGACAACCTGGTCCCGGTCCAGCATCCGGCCGGCCGCCCTGGCGATCAACGTGATGAGGACAGCCGCCCGGCTCACTGACAGGCAGTCCGCGAGTTCCCTGATTGGCTGCGTCGGCAGCCGCCAATCGACCACCGACGCTCCCGCGGCAGCACCGTCCGGGCGCAGCCGCTCGTCGTAAGGCTGAGCCTTCAGCCCATGCCTGACCGTGGACCAGTGCCCTGCCGCAGACTGGACGAGACGGGCATCCGGTCTTGCTGGGGGCAGCACGCACAGCGAGGACAGCGATGTTCGGCGTTCCGGTGTGCTCAGGCGGTGCTGCAGCTCCGCCACGAGCAGTCCCATGCTCACTCCGTCGCACACCAGGTGGTGGGCAACCAGATAGACGCCCACCGGTGCGGGCTCCGTGCGCGAGCGGACCAATATGGCCCGGACCAGCTGATCCGCCTCGACGTCGAACGGCTGGTACGCACTGCTGTCCACCTCCGGTTGGGGGAAGGTGCCGGCGGATGCAGAGATCTGGAGTACGTCGACCCGCGCGACGCCTGCTCCGCGCAAGACCCGTCGCGGGCGATCGCGGCCCGGGACGTACCGGACTCTCAGCTGGGCTACGTCCTCGAGCAAGTCCGACAGCGCTTGCCGGAGGCGCTGCTCGGTGATGGCCGCATGCGTGGTGAATCCCCCGACGACGTTCAGTGCACCGTCGCTGGGAAACATCTGACTCCACACCCAGATCGGCCGTTCAGTGGAGGTCAGCTCCTCGCCGAGGGTCACGGGGGCGGCGGTCGACGCGGATTGCGGAGTCTGACGACGCTTGCGGTCCACCACGCCGGCGAGCCCGGCGACCGTGGGGTGGGCCAGGTAGTCACGGATCGTCAGCCTGACTCCCAGGTCGCGCTCCAGGTGAGCGCTCAACTCGAGTGCCAGGAGGGAGTGTCCGCCGCTGGCGAAAAAGTCAGTCGAGCCTGTTACGGCCACGTCGGGCAGTACCCGCTCGAACGCCGCGGCGACCGCCTTCAGCGTCGTATCGTCCGCCGTCACCTCCACCTGTTCGCCGCCCGATCCGGCCACCTTGAGCGACCGGTAGTCGACCTTCCCGGAATGCAGGCGCGGCAGGTATGGACGGATCACCACCCGGTCGGGCAGAAGGCGGAGCTCCACCGTCTCGGCGATCTGCGTCAGGACCGCGACACGATCGAGGCGGCTGTCGGACGGCACGATCCAGACGTGGATCGCCACCTGCCCGTCTGTCTCATCGGCTCGAGCGGCCGCCTGCCCCACGGCCGGGAGCGCGTGGAGCACCGCCTCCACCTGGTCGAGATTGATCCGTACACCGCGTCGTTTCACGGTTCGATCGCGCCGTCCCGACAACCGCAGACGACCACGGTGGTCCAGATAGCCGAGATCCCCTGTCCGGAAGACCGGGACGCCATTGGGTGCCGGGAAAGCTACAAGCGAGCCGACCTGCTCCGATCCGTATCCGCGACATAGGTGCTCAGACTCCACCACGATCTCGCCGGGGTGTTGCGCTGAGGATCCGGATCGGCCGTCCAACGGCTCGATGGACAGCGTTCGTCCTGCGATCGCTTCACCAACCGGAATGTCGTCCGAGTCGGCGTCCTCCGAGGTGATCTGGTGCCAGGTCAGCAGAACGCACTCCGAAGGGCCGTACTCATTGTGCAGTCCGACCTTGGCCCCGCAGCGCTCCGCAGCGTCGAAGACCTGCCTTGCCACCTGCGGGTCGAACCGCTCGCCGCTGCACATCACCTCCGTCAGGTGCGGCGGCCACGCCGCCCCGGGCCGCACCGCGGCGGACGCCACCCGCCTCAGGATCGACGGAGTGGTCTCAAAATGGGTGATGCGCGCCTCCCTCAGCCACTGAAGCACCGCGTCCCCGTCATTGCGTATGGACATCGGCGCGACAACGCCTGCCGCGCCACTGGCCAGGGCCGAGATCAGTTGGCAGTAGTGGGCGTCGTAGGTGGGGGCCGCCCACAGCGCCAGGCGGTGGCCCGGCGCGAGGCCATATCTGCCGACGAACTCCGCGCAGTAGTACTCGATCGCCGCACGACTCATCTCGATCAGCTTCGGGTCCGCTGTCGTGCCAGAAGTCCGAACGCAGTATGCCGCTGCCTGCGGTGTCCGCACCGCCATGCGTTCGCTGTGCTCGAGCACGGCATGGTCATCCCATTGCCGGGCGACTTCACTCAGGTCCCGCCCGGTAACGGTGACCAGTTGATTTATCAGGTTCGCGGGCGTGGTTTCGGCGGATGGGCCGGCCAGGAGGACCACATCGGCGGCGAACTGATCGATGAGCTGCCGCCGCACGGCGTCGCTTTCCTGTTCGTCGATGACCATGAAGGTCCGCCCCGCCCAGAGACATGCCGCCATCAACGCGCTGACCTCAATCGACGCCGCACCGACGATGGCGACCCGTTCCGCGTGCCGTCGACCGAAGAACTCATCACATGCGCAGGCAAGGGCACCGAGGTCGGCGTACGACAAGACATCGCCTGTGCTGTCCACCAAGGCCGTCTCGGCAGCTCCACGCCGGATCCGCTCATCCAAGATCGTGACTAGCGATGCCCGTCCGTCTGGACCAGAGCTGATCATGATGGCTTCCCCTTGGTCACTCGGCGTTCGCCATCATCGCCACGAATTCATTCATGCTGGCCGCAGACAGCAGGTCGTCCAGTGAAACGTCGTATCCAGCCTCCCGCAGCCCTCCCAGCAGGGAAAGAATTCCTAGCGAGTCGAGACCAAGCCCGAATACGTCTACCGCCATGTCCGTCAGCTCGCGACCAGTCACCACGCGGAACTCTTGCTCAAGAACCTTGCGCGCCTGCATCGTCAGCCTCCTTTGTCGCGTAACGCGACGTAGTCACATCGCCGCGATCACGCCCATCGGCTTTTCCCTGCACTCCGGGTGCCTGAAGCCTGCGTGCTCGACAGTCCAGCGCATCCGTCACCGTACTTATCTGTTGCCCGATGATCTCGGGAAAGCCGGCCATCAGCCGGCGCAGTGCCGAACGGTCATCGTTATGCTTCGCACTGAATACCGCCACGGGCAGAGCCGAATAAAATCGAAGTACCGTGCTATATCGTTCGCTGATGTAGCGTTGCCATAGATCATCGCCGAGCAGCAACTGCAATCGCTCAGACATCAAACTGCTGTGCTCGAACAGCGCCCGCGGGGCATGGAGATCGAGCCCCGTACCTTTGGGCGGCGTGTCCAGGAGCTCATCCCGGTACGCTTCGAGCGCCGCTACGCCGTACAGGCGACCGTCCGGCATGGCCAGACCCTGGGTGGCTCGACCCGGATTCCCGGAAGCGAGAAAAAGCTCGAGCTCAGCAACCACAAACCGTGGGTCGAACCGGTAGGACGCCATTGGATTGAATTTGAAAAGAATAAATGATCGCGTCCACGGATGGTCCGCGTTCGCGCAGGACTCGTAAGCGGCGTCAAGCTCCGCCCATGAAACATGAGTGGTTTCAAATCGAATCAACTCGTCGTAACCAAGTAGATGCGCGATCCCCGCATCACCGTCTGATCCATGGATAAGAACGTCATGATGACAAGGACTCTCCCCGTACGTCGGTCGTCTCGGAATAAAGAACTCATCGACAAACGTGTAGATGTACCAGCCATCGAGAAGCTGTGCATGCACGAACTCGGCGAAGCTGCGGCCGATCCACCTTTGCATCCACTCGCGGCCGGCCCTGATGGTGTGCAGATACGGATTGGCCGCAAAATCATAGGAATAGAAGCACAGTGACGGGGACTCTATCGGGTGTTCATCATAGGCCAGGTGTATGAAGTTCGAGAGAATCCAGTCACGGTTCTTGGGAGCATGCGCCTCGATGATCGAGACCGGGTACGCATACGGCTGGTACGCCCGGATACTGGGATTCGTTGTCACCGGCAGAATTGTGCGTTGACGCCGCAGGTTCTCGACGTGTTCCGCCGCAACCTTGTTCACCGGTACTGTCCAACCGCCCACGCGCGCTCGGCCGGTCCCTGGATCCGGCTGACGGCAAGCGCGTCGGACATGAACTCGAGCGGGGTGACGATTTCATCCCGGACCGCCTCTTCCCATGCGATCGTCGGGCCGATCCCCCACTTGAACCAGGGAGTCAGGTCATCGACCACGAGCATGGCGCCTGGCTTGGCCAGCCGTCGAGCGTTCGTGATGTCCGCCTTGGCGCACGAGTACTCGTGGCCTCCGTCGATGAAGATGAGATCGAAACCATCCGCTGATCGGGGTACCTGGAAGGCTGGAACCGTTTGCGTGGAATCTCCGTAGATCAGGCGATGGCGACCCGGGTAACGAGAGTCGATGAACTCCTTTGCCGACTTGACGGAGGCCTCGGTGTTGATTTCAAAGGATGTGACCTTCGCCTGAGGAGAGCTTTCGAGGAAGGCGATGCTCGAGAAGCCGATATTGAAACCTATCTCGGCTATGGAACTTGCCTTCCGTGCACGCGCCAGATACATGAGATATAGGATCTGGGCCAGGCAGCTGATTCCGTCGTCCAGTGCGTTTCCGGGCCCTTGCGCATGCCGGAATATGCCCTCCATTAGCGAGTTGATGCGTGATTGATCGCTGATTCCCGAGTCGGAGAACAGGGCAGACTTGAGTCCCGCCGAAGGCATCGACATGTCCATATGGCAATGTTGCTTTTGAAGGCTTTCGCTGTCAACACTTCGGTGCTGCCGGCGCTGAGGAAACGTCAGAAGAGCCGTCATCGCAAGATTTCCTGCCGAGGGACCCCCGGTAGGGATGGAGTGATTTATTTGCGCGGCGTCACTCGGGAATCGATCACCCGGAAGCGGACATATTAGTACCGTCGCTGATCTTGACGGTCCTTCGCTTACTGGTATTGTCCGACTGCCCACGCGCGCTGGGCCGGCCCCTGAGGTCGGCTGACGGCAAACGCGTCGGACACGTACTCGAGCGGGGTGACGATTTCATCCCGGACCGCCTCTTCCCATGCGGTCGTCGGGCCGATCCCCCACTTGAACCAGGGAGTCAGGCTGTTGATCACGAGCGTGGCGCCTGGCTTGGCCAGCCGTCGAGCGTTCGTGATGTCCGCCTTGGCGCACGCGTACTCGTGGCCTCCGTCGATGAAGATGAGATCGAAACCATCCGCTGATCGGGGTACCTGGAAGGCTGGAACCGTTTGCGTGGAATCTCCGTAGATCAGGTGATGGCGATCCGGGTAACGAGAGTCGATGAACTCCTTTGCCGACTTGACATGAGCCTCGTTGTGAATTTCAAACGATGTGACCTCCACGGAGGGCGAGCTCTCCAGGAAGGCGATACTCGAGTAGCCGATGCTGAAACCTATCTCGGCTATGGAGCTGGCCTTCCGTTCACGCGCCAGATACATGAGATAAAGGACCTGGGACAGGGAGCTAACCCGGTCATCCAATGTGTTTGCGCGATCTTCTGCCTGCCGGAATATGTCCTCCATGAGCGATTGGATACGTGATCGATCGCTGATTCCTGAATCGGAGAACAAGGCAGACTCGAGTCCTGCTGGAGGCATCGACATGTCCATGTCGCAATGTTGGCTTCCGAAATTTACCGCTGTCAACGCTGTGGTGATGCCAGCGCTGAGGCAGCCTCAGAAGAGCCTTCCCGCGTGGCAGAAGGTCAGCTTCCGAGGTAGCGGAACGTCGCGGCATGATTGTTGTCCCGCCCGGCAGGACAAAAAACATGCAGTGCCCAGTTGACAGTTCTCTGGCTGACTCTCAGGCAGAGGCGGGGGCGTCTTGGTCACTTCGCGGGTGTAGTTTGTGCCGTCTGGCTGGTGCTGGTCGGCTGCTGGCGTTCGTTGAGTAGTGCGGCGATGCCGATCAGGCCTGCTACCGCGATGAAGGATCCCAGGCCGATGACCCAGCGCGGGCCGAACCATTCCGCCAGCACGCCGCTCGCGAGCATGGCGACGAGCGACACCCCGGCGTAGAGGGCGCCGGTCGTGCCCACGATCCGGCCGCGCAGCGAGCGCGGCGTGCTGAGCAGCAGCCAGGTCTGCCCGCCCACCCAGGAGATGGTGAAGGGCAGCCCGGACACGACGAAGGCGATCAGCGCCAGCGGCAGCGACGGCCAGATCGCCAGCACCACGATCGCGCCATTGGAGATGGCGGCGCCGAGCAGGACGGGAAGACGGTACCCCAGCCGGCGGACCACCGTGCCGATCACCGGGCCCGCGATCACGGCCGAGACCGCGAACGCGCTGTTGACCAGGCCCATCTGCGCGGAAGTGGCGCCGATCACGCCCAGCATCAGCACTGGAAACAGGGAAGACAGCGGCCCCTCCTTGATCGCGTCAAGGAGTTGCAGGAGTACCAGGCCCCGGACGCGACGGCTGCGTCGGAGCATCGCCAGATACCCGTCGCCGCCGCCTTCTTCGCCTTCCTCCGCCGTGCCGCCGGCGGTCGGCGTCTTCCGCCGGGAGCCCCGCAGGAGCAGGCTGAGCAGTGTGGCCAGCAGCATCAGCGCCGTCACCGCGATGGCCGTCCAGCGGAATCCGGCCCATCCCATGATGAACCCGCCGAGCGCCGGCCCAACCAGCCTGGTGGCATTGGAGGCGAACGAATTCAGGCCGTTGGCCTGGGCCAGGTCCTCGACGGTGACGTAGTCGGCGATGAGGACCTGCTCGGCGGGATTGTAGAGCTGCTGCAGGACCGCCTGGGCGAACACCGCGCAGACGAGGCCAAGCGGCGAGTCGGCGAGTGCGAAGAGGGCCACCAGTACCAGCACCCGGAGGAAGAGCGCGATCCGTATGATCCGCAGGGGGGCGCTCCAGCGGTCCGTGACAGTCCCGGCCAGGTGCCCGAAGGCCACCCCGGCCACGGTCGGGACCGCCGCGAGCACGGCTGTCCAGAGCGGCGAGAGGGTGAGCTGGTAGAGATGGACGCTCAAGGCGATGCCCACGCCCGATCCCACCAGCGATGAGACCAGGTTGACGACCAGCAACGTCCCGAAGTTCGGATTCCTCATCAAGAACCCGATCGGTTTGACCCCCTTGTTGACGCTCACCTGGCCGCTCCTCTCAGAAGGATGACCACATCAGCCATACGCGAAGACATAATCGTTACTTCAGTCATGATGTCAAGGTGTGTCTCTTGCTTATTGACGATTACAGATGCCTGCGCTAGAACTGGTCAAAGTCGATGGTCAAACCATCAATGCCTGCATTCGGTGAGCGTGCGTGGAGAAGTGGTATGTCAGTCGTCAAACTCACACCGCGATCTTCAGTACCCGTACATTTCTCGGCCGAGACCACCCGCCAAGGGCCACTGACCATAGGTCAGCTCAACATTCTGAAGTGGATTAATGATTTCAATTCGAGAGAGGGTCAGCCGTATCCCACCGTAATGTGTGCTGTCACCCTGAGTGGAACGGCGAGTGTGGAGGATGTCACTGACAGTCTTGCCCTCCTGATCGCCCGCCATGAAGTGCTGCGGACGTCCTTCGCCACCGGACCGCAGCCATATCAGCGTGTTTCCTCCGTTGGCACATTGATGGTTGACATCTATTCGCTGGAAGGCGGCCGAGCCGATCGGGTTGACGTTGAAGCCGAGCTCGCCAAGTACTTGGAGATCACAGCCCCAAGACAGCCTGCTGCGCAGCGGCTAGCCGGCCCACAGTTGCGAGTCGCCCTGGCCACGAGCGCCGAAGTGGTATGCGCAGGCCTCATTGAGTTCTCTCACATGGCTGTTGACAGGGCGGCCGCGCAAATCCTAGAGCATGAGCTGGCCGAACTGATAAGCGATTCTGCTGCTCGAGTCGTAGGACCGCCTCGTCATCAGCCTTTGGACCAGGCGGAACTCGAGCGCTCGGAGCGTGAATGTCAGAAACGTCGCAGAACGCTGGAACACTGGAGCAGCAATCTTGCCGTAATGCCCTCGCCTCTCTACCTGACGCCTTCTGCGGGGTCCGAGCTCACGGAGGCGAACGCTGACGACACGGTGGGCGTCTACATGTCATCACCAGCCATCGCACTAGCCGTGCAGTGCGTGAGCGCACGCACGCGAACCAGCCGGTCCAGCTGCCTGCTTGCCGCGTTGTGCGCCGTGCTCTCAGTGCGTACCGGCTATCGCGAGATAGTCTTTCCCGTGATGCCCTCAAACCGCTATGAGCGTCACCTTTACGACTACGTCGGTACGCTTGCCCAAACCGGCATCGCCGCTATCGATGTCGGCTCTGCGAGCTTCGATGAAGTGGTAAGGCAGGCATGGCGTGGCATGCTGAAAGGTTGCATGCACGGCGTTTACGATGTCTATGAGCTCGAAGAAATCGGTAACCGGATATCGCATGACCGCGGCGTCTATTTCTGTTTCGATGCCATCTACAACTGTAGTGTCATCGAAAGCGGTGTACCCATGAAGGAACCTGCACCATCGCCCGAGTACATGACCGCCATGCTGAGCCGGACTCAACTGCGCCGTTACCCTATGCCGTTCCGTCTGGCAACACCCGTCCGATTCGATGTTTCCAGGCTGGAAGGCGAGGTGGAACTGTGTGGCTGGAGTTCCGACGTCGGCCGAGTGCCGGCGGAACACCTGACATCGTTGCTGCAGGCCATTGAGCGTCTCCTGGTAGCAGCAGCCGGCGGCGACCTCGATCACGAGGGTATAATCGATGTCCTTCAGATGGAGCCAGTCCGCCGGGACTCGAACTGGGTAAAGACCGATATCCAGTGGGTTGAGCTGGCTGAAACTCAGAGACTCCTCGATGACGCGTTCGCACCGGTCAAGGCGCGGATTTTTTCACAGGTAGCCGGCGAACCGCTCGTGGCGTATGTCGAGGCTTCCGATTCCGTCCGTACGCCGGAGCAAGCTCACGCACGGTGCATGGCTGTGCTACCCGCACACCCGTCAGCGATGACGCCGCGCCATTACGTTATATGCGAGGCAGTTCCGGTCGGCGTTGACGACCCCATCGGTTGGCCGGCAGGGACAAGTGCAGGGACGGGAAGGAGCGCGGGCATCTAAACATTCAATGCCCGTCCGATGAGGCGCTGCAAAATCGATCGCCGCCGTGAGTCCGCGTCAGCCCTTGCGGGGCCGGTTCGGCTCGCCAAAGCCATCCACGTGCTACAGAACTACGTAGCAACCGCAGGGTGAAAAAGGTGCAATGGTATCGGCCATTTCCTCTCGACCGGTGAATTCGGCGATGGTCGGCGGAAGCCGTCGGGGGATAATGGTGTCGACCTTGCCTGTAGATTCCGATCCGAGACCAGTCCGGGGCGCGATTGTAAGCGAATTTTCCCGTTTCAGGATGGACTTGTGCAGCCTATCAAGCTGGTCGGACGGCTCCAGGCCAAGTTCCTCTCTGAGGATGGCCCGGACTTCCTGGAATGATTCAAGGGCGTCTGCTTGCCGGGCTGACCTGTACAGGGCGAGCATGTGCAACGCTCTCAGCGACTCGCGCAGTGGGTAAGCTTTGACGAGCTCACTCAGCTCGGCTACGAGGTCGTGATGCCGATCGAGTTTGAGCTCAAGCTCGATGCATTCTTCGGTGGTCCTGATTCGTTCCTCTTCAAGCCGAATCGCCATCGTTCTGACCACCCCGCTCTCGACGTCTGAGGCGACCGCGGGGCCGCGCCAAAGCGCGAGCGCGGCACGAAGCTCGGCTGCTGCATCCCTGATCTTCCGGGCAGCAGCCAGCTCCCGGCCGGAGTTGATCATCCGGCGGAACACGGCAGAGTCGAGCGATCCGGTGGGAATATGGATGGTATAGCCTACCAGGCTGGTGACGATCACATGGTCGTCGCCGAATTTCCGCAGCTGACGCCGCAAGGCGGATATGCAGGTCTGGATCTGGCCCTTGGCGGTGACGGGTGGATCCCCTCCCCATATCCCCTCGGTGATCCGGTCGAGCGATACGAGATTTCCTTCCTGCATGAGTAGCATCGCCAATATGGTTCGCTGACGGCCGCTCGGAAATCGTAGAGCCATTCGATCGAGTGAAACATCGAGCGAACCAAGGATCCTGAAATGCATAACACGAAGCCATTTCGACTTGATGGACGCGAGGTGGAGAATTCCGCGTTTTGGCGGATAGTCCCGTGGTCGCCTGGCAGGTGCGACGCTCCTCCCCATCGTCGCGGTCCGTTGAAGGGGCGGTGTCGCGCCACAGCGTCAGGAAGCGCTCGCGGGAGTCACGCCGGTACATCGGCACGAGGCTGCGTGATCGACTGCGACGAGCCGAGGGTCAGCCGACTCCGGTCGCGTTCGAGCAGGAAGTCCTGGTTCTGGTTGGGTCCTCGGCTTCCTCAACGACATGTGGCAGAGCCGGTCCGAGTGCGGCAGGGGGCATTCCGCAGCACCACCAGTGAAACTCTACCGAGATCAAATAGCTCGGATTCGAAGGCGGATTGGGCGTCATCGAGCGAATTCATATGACGAATCCCCTTTACTGGCCCGGCTGTTCGAGCGCGCCACTTCATCATGGCTCATGGTTTGCCGTTCAGGAAGGGCGCGGCGCCTGCTCACCCCACGATCTCGCCCGACCACGCACGGCGATTAGAGGTGCTCGCCGCGGTTATTTCGCGATTCTGATTCAGGGGGCGCCCAGTGTGCGGGCGCGGGTCACCGGCTCGCGCCAGACGATGTCGCGGACGTGGTTGCCGAGCCTGCGGTCCATCAGCAGCTTACGCAACTCGATCAGGTGGATCGCCCGTTGTGGCAGGTCACCGGTCCGGCCGGTGGCGTCCAGGGCCGGCCCGCCGGGCTCGCGGCACAGGAGCCTGAACGCCTGCTCGGCGATGTCCAGAGGCGAGCGCCGCACCGGGGGTGGCGCGCCGAATGTCGCTACTCATCGAAATCTCCAGAGCCAGAGAACATGAAATAAACGTGAAATCCACAGCTGGAAGGTGGATGGGATCAAGCTCTGGAGTCCGCATGCAAAAGAAATGGCGACATCTGCTGGATAAACTCCAGCGACACTCCGTCGGGTCCTCTTGCCGTGGTCCCGATCAAACTGCACACCGCCCGCGCGTTCATCGCCAGGACCCGCCACGCCCCACCGCCGCAGCGACCGCTCAATCCCCATCAACCTGGGTGACCCAGTGCAGCGACAGGTCCGTGGCCTTGCGCTCGGCCCTGATCTCCATCAACTCGCCGAGGATCGTGGCGTGGTCCATGACGACCAGGGCGCCCTGGTCGTCGTAGGTCGCCCGTTCGCTGACGAAGACCGGGCTGCCGGCCGGCTGCCGCAGCCGCGCCGCGACCGGGGCGGTGAGCAGGGCCGGCCTGATCCGTTCGGTCGCCCGGTGCACTCGCGCGCCGGCGTCGGCGAGCGCGGTGTACAGCGGGGTCTCGGTGAAATCGGTCCCCTTGATCGCCGAGGCGTGCGGTTCGGCGATCCAGGAGATCTGGTGGACGGCGGGCCGGCCCAGCACGTGCCGTACGCGTGCCAGCCGGAGGGCCCGGTGGCCGGCCGGCGCGTCGTCCGGCAGCAGGGTGAGCGAGCGCGGGGCCGGCCGGATCGCGGCCGACAGCACCTCGGTCCGCAGGGGGTAACCCTGCCTGCGCAGGTCGTCGCCGAGACTGCGCAGCGTGTCGAGGGGGTACTCCGCGCTGGCCGGGGTCACATAGGTGCCGCGGCCGGCCCGCTGGACGATCAGCCCCTCGCCGCTGAGGACCTGCAACGCCTGCCGCAGCGTCATCATCGTCACGCCGTAGGAGGCGCTGAGCTCACGCTGCGCGGGCAACGCCTCGCCCGCGCGGTAGTGGCCCGACCTGATCTTGTGGGTCAGGTCGTCGGCGATGACGCGGTAGCGGGGCGTACTGCTCATCTGACTCCCTATTCGAGTGCGCGTCGAATGCTCGCCACATATTCTCCCAGTTCGCGTGGCCGGGCGCCGTCGAGGAGCTTGCGCATCAGCGCCGAAGCCACCACGACGCCGTCGGCGTGGCCCGCCAGCTCGGCGGCCTGCGCCGGATCGGAGACCCCGAAACCGAACAGGACCGGCCGGTCGGTGAGTCCCTTGAGCTCGCGGCCGAGCCGGGCGGCCTGCCCGGGAATCTCGCCGCCCTCGCCGGTGGTGCCCATGCGGGTCACGGCGTAGACGAAGCCCCGGCTGCGCTCGGCGATCTCGCGCAGTCTGGCCCGGGAGGAGGACGGAGCGGCGAGCAGCACGAGATCGAGGCCCACTGCGGCCGCGGCGTCCGCCAGCTCCCCGGCCTCCTCCAGGGGCGAGTCGGGCACGATCAGCCCGCGCAGCCCGCTCGCGGTGAGCGCCGCACAGAACTCCGCGGTGCCATGCCGCATCACCAGATTGCTATAGGTCATCGCGACGAGCGGCACGCCGACGTCGAGCGTCGCGACCTCGTCGAGGATCCCCCTGACCGTGGTCCCGGCCGCGATCGCCCGGTCGGAGGCCTCCTGGATCGTGACGCCGTCCAGCATGGGATCGGAGAAGGGGAAGCCCAGCTCGACCGCGTCGGCTCCGGCGTCGGCGTAGGCGTGGACCACGTCCGTCCACCCGGGGGTGACCCCGGCGGTGACATAGGGCACCAGCAGGGGACGGCCCGTGCCACGGCGCGCGACCAGGAATTCCTCCAGGGTTTCGGTCACAGCAGCTCCTTGATGGAGGCGATGTCCTTGTCTCCCCTGCCGGAGAGGGTCAGCATCACGGTCGACCCCGGCGCGATCTCACCGGACTTGGCGGCCCGGATCACCCAGGCCACGGCGTGCGAGGACTCCAGCGCGGCCAGGATCCCCTCGGTGCGGGCCAGGTACAGCAGCGCCTCGACGACCTCTTCGTCGTTGACGGTCTCGTAGCGGGCGCGGCCCCCGTCGCGTAGATGGGCGTGCTCGGGGCCGATCCCCGGGTAGTCGAGGCCGGCCGCGACCGAGTGGGCCTCCTTCACCTGGCCGTCCTCGTCCTGGAGGACCAGCGAGCGGAAGCCGTGCAGCACCCCGGCGCTGCCGAAGGTCGCCGCCGCGCCGCCCTCGGCCTCGACCCCGACGAGCCGGGCGGTGGTGTCGACGAAGCCGGCGAACGTGCCCGCGGCGTTGGAGCCGCCGCCGATGCAGGCGACCACGTAGTCGGGCACGCCGACGGGGAGTTCGGCGGCGCACTGGGCGCGGGCCTCCTCGCCGATCACCCGCTGGAACTCGCGCACCATCCACGGATAGGGATGCGGGCCCATCACCGACCCGATGCAGTAGTAGGAGTCGTCCACCGACGACACCCAGTGCCGCATCGCCTCGTTGCAGGCGTCCTTGAGGGTGCGGCTCCCGGTCGTGACCGGCACGACCTCCGCGCCCAGCACGTTCATCCGCAGGACGTTGAGCTCCTGCCGTTCGATGTCGCGCTCGCCCATGAACACGGTCGCCTCGAGGCCCAGGAGCGCGGCGGCGGTGGCCGTGGCGACGCCGTGCTGGCCCGCGCCGGTCTCGGCCAGCAGCCGTCGCTTGCCCATGCGGTGAGCGAGCAGCGCCTGGCCGATCACATTGTTGATCTTGTGTGAGCCGGTGTGCGTGAGATCCTCGCGTTTGAGGAACAGGGTGATGCCGAGCTCACGGGAGAGCCGCCAGGCGGGGGTCAGCGGAGTGGGGCGGCCGGCGTAGACCGTGAGCAGGGTGCCGAGCCTGTTGCGGAACTCGGGGTCGCTCCAGGCCTCACGGAACGCCGCCTCGATCTCGTGGCAGGCCGGGATCAGCGACTCCGGCACGTACCGCCCGCCGTAGGCCCCGAACCGGCCGGTGGCGCCGGGGTCGCTCATCGCGCGGGCGGCGGGCACCGTGACGGCCTGCCGGCCGGACCAGGACATCGCACCCATGATCGCCTTCTCTCTCTAGACTGTTCTAGAACAGTAGCCCAGGGCTGCCGATTGGCAAGCCCTGGTTTTCGAAGGAGAAGTGCGGGGCGGGTGCGTACGCGGGGTGGGGGAGGGGTCAGGGGCGGAGGTTGGCCAGTTGCTGGGCGAAGGGGATCACGTCGGTCAGGGGGGTGGGGGGGATGGGGCGGGAGTGGAGGGCGGTGGCCAGTTCTTCGGCGGCGCGGGTTATCCGGGTGGAGAGGGACTCGGCGTCGCCGGGGGTGCCCCAGTCGTCGGAGGCGGCGTAGACGGCGGTGGGGGTGACGTGGGCGCGGAGGTAGCTGAAGAGGGGGCGCATCGCGTGTTCGAGGGCCAGGGAATGGCGGGGGGTGCCGCCGGTGGCGGCGATCAGGACGGGCTTGCCGGCCAGGGCGGTGTTGTCGATCACGTCGAAGAACGACTTGAACAGGCCGCTGTAGGAGGCGCTGAAGATGGGGGTGACGGCGATCAGGCCGTCGGCGTCGGTGACGGCCTCCACGGCGGAGCGCAGGGCGGGGCCGGGGAAGCCGGTCACCATGTTGTGGGCGATGTCGGTGGCGAGGTCGCGCAGCTCCACCACGCGCACCTCGACCTCGCGGTCCTCGGACAGGGCCCGTGTCGTCGCCTCCACCAGCCGGTCGGTCAGCAGGCGGGTCGAGGACGGCACGCTGAGGCCCGCCGACACGGCCACCAGTTTCAAGGGTCTCATCCACATCTCCCTAAGTGGTTCAGGCGGGAACCCCGCCGGGCACCGGGGCCTCCCCGGCGGCGTGGCGGGCGACCAGCGCGGCGTGCGTGGGTCCCTCGGGCACCCCGGCGGGCCGGAGCGCCGCGAACTCCTTGCGCAGCACCGGCACGACCTCCTCGCCGAGGATGTCGAGCTGCTCGAGCACCGTCTTCAGCGGCAACCCGGCGTGGTCCATGAGGAACAGCTGCCGCTGGTAGTCCCCGAAGTGCTCCCGGAAGGCCAGCGTCTTGTCGATGACCTCCTGCGGGCTGCCCACGGTCAGCGGCGTCTGCTCGGTGAACTCCTCCAGCGACGGCCCGTGCCCGTAGACCGGCGCGTTGTCGAAGTACGGCCGGAACTCGCGCACCGCGTCCTGGGAGTTCTTCCGCATGAACACCTGCCCTCCGAGCCCGACGTACGCCTGTTCGGGCGTGCCGTGCCCGTAGTGCGCGAACCGCTCCCGGTACAACCCGATGAGACGGACGAAGTGTTCCTTGGGCCAGAAGATGTTGTTGGCGAAGAACCCGTCGCCGTAGTACGCGGCCTGCTCGGCGATCTCGGGGCTGCGGATGGAGCCGTGCCACACGAACGGCGGCACCCCGTCCAGCGGGCGCGGCGTCGAGGTGAATCCCTGCAGCGGGGTCCGGAACCGTCCCTGCCAGTCCACGACGTCCTCGCGCCACAGCCGGTGCAGCAGCGCGTAGTTCTCGATGGCCAGCGGGATGCCCTGCCGGATGTCCTGCCCGAACCACGGGTAGACCGGCCCGGTGTTGCCTCGCCCGAGCATGAGGTCGACCCGGCCGTCGGCCAGGTGCTGGAGCATCGCGAAGTCCTCGGCGATCTTCACCGGGTCGCTGGTGGTGATCAGCGTGGTGGCGGTGGAGAGGATCAGCCGCTCGGTGCGCGCGGCGATGTAGCCGAGCATGGTGGTGGGGGAGGAGGGCACGAACGGCGGGTTGTGGTGTTCGCCGGTGGCGAAGACGTCCAGGCCGATCTCCTCGGCCTTCAGGGCGATGGCGACCATCGCCTTGATCCGGTCGTGCTCGGACGGCGTCGTGCCGTCGGTGGGGTCGGGGGTGACGTCGCCCACGGAGAAGAGTCCGAACTGCATCGCGCTCATGTCCTCTGCGAATGAGGTGCCAATTGAAATTTCAACCACCTAAGCGTACCGCCGCCCTTCCGTATTCCAGCGGCCCGCCCGTCCTTGCGACCGATTGTGCCCGCCGCCCCACGGACCCTCAAGATCGGCCTGGAACAGGGCAGGTCGCCGGCCGGATTTGAGCGCTGGATGTAATTTTCACCGTCGACCTGGGACGAAGCCGGGCTTCGTTGACACCGTTCCAACCGGCTCATACGTTCTGGCCGATCCGCCTGACACCCCTGGCCTCGCGCCCTCGTGTCCGCGAGCCCTCCGGATTGGACGACCATGAGATTTCCCCGGCTCCGCCGTGTCCTGGCGGGCGGGGCGTTACTCGCCGCGGGCGCCTTGGTGCACGCCGCCGCGCCCGCCGCCGACGCCTCGACCGTCCCCGCCCGTGTCACGGTGAACACCCGTGCGGGCCTCGCCACCGTGCCGGGCACCGGCATCGGTGTCAACCACGCCATCTGGGACACCCACCTCGGCGCGGCCCCCGTAGCCGACCTGCTGAAGGACGCGGGCGTCCAGATGATCCGCTACCCGGGCGGCTCCTACGCCGACATCTACCACTGGCAGAACCACACCGCCCCCGGCGGCTACGTCGCCCCCGACACCGACTTCGACACCTTCATGAGCGGCGTGCGGCGCACCGGGGCCCAGCCCATCGTCATCGCCAACTACGGCACCGGCACCCCGCAGGAGGCCGCCGCCTGGGTCGAGTACGCCAACGTCACCAAGGGATACGGCGTCAAGTACTGGGAGATCGGCAACGAGAACTACGGCAACGGCCACTACGGCTCCCAGTGGGAGGCCGACGACCACGCCGACAAGAGCCCGGCCGAGTACGCCCGCAACGTGGTCGCCTACTCCCAGGCGATGAAGGCCAAGGACCCCACCATCAAGATCGGCGCGGTGCTCACCACCCCGGCCGGCTGGCCGGACGCGATAACCGCCGCCGGTGACTCCGGCTCGTGGAACCAGACGGTGCTGTCCATCGCGGGCCCGAGCATCGACTTCGGGATCCTGCACTGGTACCCGGGCCAGAGCGGCATGGCCGACATGCTCACCAGGCCCGCGCAGATCGACGACATGATCCACCTGGTCAAGCGGCAGATCGCGCAGTACGCGGGGGCCGGTTCGTCGCGCATCGGCCTCGCGGTCACCGAGGTCAGCAGCACGGTCGGCACCAACACCCAGCCGGGCGCGCTGTTCGCCGCCGAGGCCTACGCCCGGCTGCTGGAGAACGGCGTGTTCACCGTCGACTGGTGGAACGTGCACAACGGCATCGGCACCGTGTCCGAGGTGGCCGGCCACACCGACTACGGCGACTGGGGCCTGCTGTCCAGCGCCAACTGCGCGGGCGACGTCTGTCAGCCGGCGCTCAACACGCCGTTCCCGCCGTACCACGCGCTGGACATGCTGAGCGTGTTCGCCAGGCCCGGCGACCAGATGGTCCGCGCCACCGCCGACGAGCCGCTGATCAGCGCGCACGCGGTGCGCCGCGCCAACGGCGAGGTGGCCCTCCTGCTGGTCAACAAGGACCCGGACGCGCCCCGCGAGGTCACCATCGACTACTCGGGCGGCTTCGCCCCCGCCGCCGGGGCGCCGATGGTCCACTCGTTCACCAACGGCGCCGCCGGGGTGAGCGCCGCCCCGGCGGGCACGGCCACCTCCCAGGTGCTGCCGCCGTACTCCCTCACCACGGTGGTGCTGCGCCCGGCCACGCCCGTGACCGGCGCGCCCGGGGCGCCGGGGCAGCCGGAGGTCACCGCGGTCACCGACACCACCGCGACGATCGCCTGGACCGCAGCCACGCCCGGCAGCCGCCCCATCGTCAAGTACGAGGTGCACCGCCAGGCCGGCGCGACCAGCGACCAGTGGGGTGAGACGCCGGGCACCTCGTTCACCGTGCGCAACCTGCTGCCCGGCACCCGCTACACGGTGAACGTCCTGACCAGGGACGCGGGCGGCGGGCTGTCGTGGGCGTCCGCGCCGCTGACCTTCACCACCGGCACCCCGGCGGCGAGCTCGTGCTCGGTCCGCTTCACCGACAACAACGACTGGGGCAACGGCTACATCGTCGGCCTGGACGTCACCAACAACGACACCGAGCCGCTGAGCGCCTGGACGCTCACCTACTCCTGGCCGACCGCCTGGCAGCAGATCAACGGCGGCTGGAACGCCGGCTGGGCCCAGGACGGCCGCAAGGTCACCGTGACCAGCCTGGAGGGCTCCACGCTGGCCCCCGGCGCCACCACGAGCGCGGGCACGGTCGCCTCCTACAGCGGACCCAACGTCCTGCCGGCCGTCTTCAAGCTGAACGGGAGGACCTGCACCACCCTCTGAACCGGGTCACGGTGGCACCGACGACTTACTTCTCGTTGACAAGAAAAGTCGTCGGTGTCACCGTGGTGTCATGCTCGATGTGGCGGTGATCGAGGACCCGGCCGCGGCCGAGGTCTCGCTGGACCCCGTGCGCGCCCGGCTGCTGGCGGAGCTGGCCACGCCCCTCTCGGCGACCATGCTCGCCGCCCGGGTCGGCCTGCCCCGCCAGAAGGTCAACTACCACCTCAAGACCCTGGAGCGGCACGGCCTGGTCGAGCTGGTCGAGGAGCGCAGGAAGGGCAACGTCCACGAGCGCGTCATGCGCGCCACCGCGGCCTCCTACGTCATCTCCCCGGCCGCGCTGGCCGCCGTCCAGCCCGATCCGGCGATGTCGCCGGACCGCCTGTCGGCGCGCTGGCTGCTGGCGGTGGCCGCCCGGCTGGTGCGCGACGTCGGGGCGCTGCTCAGCGGCGCCGAGCGGGCGGGCAAGCGGGTCGCGACGTTCGCCATGGAGGGTGAGGTGCGGTTCGCCACCGCGGCCGACCGGGCGGCGTTCGCCGAGGAGCTGGCCGGGGCGCTGGCCGTGCTGATCGCCCGCTACCACGACGAGTCGGCCGAGGGCGGACGGCCGCACCACGTCGTTGTCGCGCTCCATCCCGCCGTACCCTCCGGCTCCCCGGCCCGCGAGCCCGGGTCCGTGGTCGAGGATCACTGAAAGTTTCAGCCCTCTTCACAATCGTTTGTCATCCTTGTGCGGCGATGGATCACGGACCGCGGACACCGTCCCGCCCCCAATCACCGTGGACGCCCCCCGTCCGCCACCTGGCGGGTTTCCGGACCCGGTCGGCCGGCCCGCGGGCGGGACGCACCGTTGTTGACCCCACATGGGGTGGTGGCTACCATCCGGGTGATTTGATCACTACCGAAACGTTTCAATGGTGATCAAAAACTTTCTCCCGCCTGGCACGTCCCCTTCCCCGGAGATCGCCCTATGAGAAGGTTCGTCACTCCCCGGCCCCCCCGCGCTCCGTCGCGGACGGGCGGAGTCCTGTTGTCCCTGGTGGTACTGGTCACCGGCATCAGCCTGACCGTCCCCACGGCCCAGGCCGCCGGGCGTCCGGCCGCCAAGGCCGCCACCACGACCGGAGGTCACGCGGAGACACCCTCCTACATCGACACCAGGTCCGGCCCCGGACGGTTCCCGCTGGTCGCGAGCGGCAAGGCCGCCACGCTGGTGGTGAGCGCCGCCGACCACGCGGGCGTGGTCCGCGTCGTCGACGACCTGCAGGCCGACATCGAGAAGGTCACCGGCGTCAAGCCGGCCGTCTCCACCACCGTCCCGAGCCGCGGCGAGGTGGTGCTGATCGGGACCATCGGCAGGAGCCCGCTCATCGACGGCCTGGTGTCGTCCGGCAAGCTGAACGTCAGCGGGATCGCCGGCAAGTGGGAGACCTCGCTGCAGACGATCGTGTCCAACCCGCGGCCCGGCCTCAGCCGCGCCCTCGTCATCGCGGGCAGCGACCAGCGCGGCACCATCTACGGCGCCTACGACGTGTCCAAGAAGATCGGCGTCTCGCCGTGGCACTTCTGGGACGACGTGCCCGCCAAGCGGCAGAACGCGCTGTACGTCCTGCCCGGCCGCCACACCCAGGGCACCCCGGCGGTCAAGTACCGCGGCTTCTTCATCAACGACGAGAACCCGTCGCAGGGGACCTGGGCGCCGCGCTACTTCGGCCCCGGTCTCGCGCCGGGCTTCGAGGGCGGCTTCAACAGCAAGTTCTGGTCCAAGATCTTCGAAGTGATGCTGCGGCTCAAGGCCAACTACCTGTGGCCCGCCGTCTGGGGCCGCGCGTTCGCCGAGGACGACCCGCTGAACCACGCGACCGCCACCAGGTACGGCGTCGTCATGGGCACCTCGCACGAGGCGCCGATGATGCGCGGCATCGAGGAGTGGAACCGCCACGCCGTGGCCGCGGTCCGCGACAGCGCCGGCAACATCGTCACCCCCGGCCGCGACCCCTACGGCGGCACCGGCGAGTGGAGCTTCCGCCGCAACGGCGAGGCCATCAAGAAGTACTGGGCCGACGGCATCCGCCGGATGAAGGAGCAGAACTTCGAGGGCGTCGTCACGCTCGGCATGCGCGGCAACGGCGACGTCGGCCTGCCCGACGGCGACGGCATCGACCTGATGGAGAACATCCTGGCCGCCCAGCGGGAGATCCTGGCGCAGGAGAGCGGCGAGGACCTCACGAGCATCCCGCAGGTGCAGACCCTGTACAAGGAGGTCCAGCGGTACTGGGACCAGGGGCTGCGCCCGCCGGACGACGTCACCGTGGTCTTCTGCGATGACAACTGGGGCAACATGCGCAAGATGCCCGCCAAGGGGCTGCCCCCGCGCGCCGGCGGCTACGGCATCTACTACCACTTCGACTACGTCGGCGGCGGCCGCAACTACAAGTGGGTCGACACCATCAACCTGGTCAACACGTGGGAGCAGCTCAACCTGACCTACGCCAACGGCGTCGACCGCCTGTGGATGGTCAACGTGGGCGACATGAAGAACGAGGAGATGCCGCTCCAGTTCTTCCTGGACTACGCCTGGAACCCGTCCGCCATCCCGCTCGACAAGCTGGAGGACTGGGAGCGCGGCTACGCGGCGCAGAACTTCCCCTCGGACAAGGCCGCGGCCGTCGCCGAGGTCCTGCACGACTACGGCGTGCTGCAGGCCCGCCGCAAGCCCGAGCTACTCAACCGCAAGATCACCCTGGATCCGGCCAAGAACCCGGCGACCGACTCCAGCGCGATCGTCTACGACGACGCGGCCTCGCCCATCAGCCTGACCAACTACCAGGAGATGGCGCGGTTCGTCGACGAGTGGCGCCGCCTGGCCGCCAAGGCCGAAAGGCTCCGCGGGCAGCTGCCCGACAGATACGACGACGCGTACTACCAGCTCGTCTACTACCACACCGTGGCCTCGGCCAACCTGTACGAGCTGCGCGAGGCGCAGTTCACCAACCAGCTGTACGCGCAGCAGGGCCGCGCCGCCACCAACGACGTGGCGGACCTCGCGCAGGCGCGGTTCGACGAGGACCAGGCGATGTCGGCCTACTACAACAACGATCTGGCCGGCGGGAAGTGGAACGGCTGGCAGCTCCAGCCCAAGATCGGATACGGCGACATCGCGCGCTACGGCCCGAACGCGCCCTGGCAGCAGCCCGAGCAGAACAACGTGGCCCTGCCCGACGCGTTCTACCCGTACCTGAAGCGCATCGAGGTGCCGAGCGGCGCCGACATGGGCGTCGCGCTGGACGGCTCGGAGCAGTGGTGGCCGAACGCGGGCACCGCGGCCGTCCTGCCGGTGTTCAGCCCGTACCAGAGCTACGGGAACCAGTACATCGAGGTCTTCAACCGCGGCACCACCGCGTTCGGCTACAGCATCCGGCCGTCCGTGCCGTGGGTGACGGTCTCGCCGTCGCAGGGTTCCGTCGCCAAGCAGGTGCGCGCGACCGTCAAGGTCGACTGGGCGCGGGCGCCGAAGGGCAGGACCGAGGTGCCCGTCACGGTGACCGGGCCGAACGGCGCGCGCGTGGTGGTCACCGCGATCGTGGACAACCCCGACGTGCCGCGGCACCGCCTCAAGGGCTTCGTCGAGGCCGGCGGGTACATCGCCTTTGACGCCGCCCACTACAGCAAGGCCGTGGGCGGCTCCGGGGTCGGCTGGAAGGTGCTCCCGGAGATCGGCAAGTCGACCGACGGCGTGACGCCGACCCCGGTCACCGCGGACAGCCGGACCCCGGGCGGCAACAGCCCGCGCCTGGAGTACACGCTGACCAACTTCACCACCGGTCCGGTGAAGATCTCCACGGTGCTGTCGCCGCGGAACAACGTCCTGCCGACCGACGGCCTGAGGTACGCCATCTCGATCGACGACCAGGCGCCGCAGATCGTGAACATCACCACCACGACCGGCGCCAACGACACCACGATGAACCGTCAGTGGGAGCGCAACACCTCTGACAACGTCAACGTGACCACCACCACGCACACCCTCGCCACGCCCGGCGTGCACACGCTGAAGGTGTGGATGGTCGACCCGACCGTGATCGTCCAGCGGATCATCGTCGACACCGGCGGCCTGCGCTGGAGCTACCTCGGCCCGCCGGAGAGTCAGAAGCTCTGAGACCGGCGGCCCGGGGCCGCGTCCTACAGGGGGGCCCGCTGTCAGAGAACGCTCTCTGGCGGCGGGCCTCCCGCATGCGGGCCCTCGCGCCACCTGGTCACGGGAACCGCTGTCCCACCTGGGGATCCGCGTCCCATCGCGCGTGGACAGGGCCCTTCTCCCCTGGGAGAGCGCTCTAGTGAGGCTCTTGACTCCGCATCGTTACACGGCGAAGATCGGCGCACGCGGCCCAGGCCGGCCGCCGAGATCGTCATCCGATCGAGAACGGACCCTCATGACCAGACCCTTTGCCCGTTCCGGCGCCCGGCGGAAGCTGTCCGCCGCGCTCGCCGGGGCCGCGCTCCTGGCCGGCGGCGTCGCCGCGGCGCCGGGCGCCGGCGCCGAGACCGCCTCGGGCGGGCGGCAGCCGGTGATCGGGAAACCCCCCATGGACCACGGCTGCGCCCGCATCGAGAAGAGACTGCCCACGCTCGCCGACTGGCCGAAGGTGGAGAGCGCCGTCAAGCGCGACCCCTCCGACGAGAGGCGGATCGCCAAGATAGTCGCCGGGATGACGCTGGCCGAGAAGGTCGGCCAGATGACCCAGCCGGAGATCACCCAGATCACCCCGGAAGAGGTCAAGCAGTACTTCATCGGAACGGTGCTGAACGGCGGCGGCGCCTGGCCGAACCGCGACAAGCACGCCTCCACCCAGGACTGGCTGTCCCTCGCCGACGCCTACTGGCAGGCGTCGGTGAGCACCCGCACCAAGATCCCGGTCATCTGGGGCATCGACGCCGTGCACGGCAACAACAACGTGTACGGTGCGACGATCTTCCCGCACAACATCGGGCTCGGCGCCGCGCACGACCCCTGCCTGATCCGCGACATCGGCGAGGCCACCGCCCGGCAGATCCGCGTCACCGGCCAGGACTGGGCGTTCGCGCCCACCCTCGCCGTGGTGCGCGACGACCGGTGGGGGCGCACCTACGAGGGCTTCTCCGAGGACCCGCGCATCACCCGCGCCTACGGCTACGAGGCGGTCCGCGGCCTGCAGGACGGCAACTCCCACCGTCTCGGCAGCAAGGGCGTCATCGCGACCGCCAAGCACTTCATCGGCGACGGCGGCACGCTGAAGGGCACCGACCAGGGGGTCAACCCCTCCACCGAGGCCCAGATGATCAACCTGCACGGCCAGGGCTACTACGGCGCCCTCGCCGCCGGGGCCCAGTCGGTGATGGTGTCGTTCAACAGCTGGACCAACGCCGAGGCCGGCATCGACGAGGGCAAGCTGCACGGCAGCGAGCGCGCCCTGAAGACCATCCTCAAGGGCAAGATGGGCTTCGACGGCCTGGTGGTGTCCGACTGGAACGGCATCGGGCAGGTCGCCGGGTGCACCAACTCCAGCTGCGCCAAGGCCGTCAACGCCGGCATCGACGTCATCATGGTGCCGGGGGAGTGGAAGGCGTTCATCGCCAACACCATCGCCCAGGTGCAGAGCGGCGAGATCCCGATGTCGCGCATCGACGACGCGGTGACCCGCATCCTGCGCGTCAAGCTGCGCTCCGGCGTGTTCGACGCGCGCAAGCCGTCCGCCCGGCCGTACGCCGGCTCGGCCGAGGCGCTGCAGGCCAAGCGGCTGTCGCGTGAGGCCGCGCGCGCCTCGCAGGTGCTGCTGAAGAACAACGGCAAGGTGCTGCCGCTGTCCTCGCGGTCCAAGGTGCTGGTGGTCGGCAAGACCGCCGACAGCCTGCCGAACCAGACCGGAGGCTGGTCGCTGACCTGGCAGGGCACCGGCAACACCAACGCCGACTTCCCGAACGGCACGACCATCCTCGGCGGCCTCCGCGAGGCCCTCGGCACGGCCAACGTGACGTTCAGCGAGACGGCGGACGGCGTCGACCCGTCGGCGTACGACGCGGTCGTCGCGGTCATCGGCGAGACGCCGTACGCCGAGGGCGTCGGCGACCTGTCCCGCCGCACCCTGGAGGCCGCCAAGCTGTACCCGGCCGACCTCGCGGTGCTGGACAAGGTGTCCGGCAAGGGCGCGCCCGTCGTCACCGTGTACGTCAGCGGCCGCCCGCTGTACGTCAACAAGGAGCTCAACCGGTCCGACGCGTTCGTGGCGGCCTGGCTGCCCGGCACCGAGGGCGGCGGCGTCGCCGACCTGCTGGTCCGCGGCCGCAACAGCGGCCACGGCTACACCGGCACGCTGTCGTACTCCTGGCCGAAGAGCGCCTGCCAGACGCCGCTCAACCCCGGCGACGAGGGCTACGACCCGCTGTTCCGCCCCGGCTACGGCCTGCGCTACGGCCAGTCCGGCAACGTCGGCACCCTGGACGAGACCTCGCCCGAGTTCGCCTGCGGCCAGACCGGCGGCGGCGGCACCGCGACCGAGCCCCTGTCCGTCTTCGAGCGCACCGACTCCGCGCCCTACCGCAGCTTCATCGGCTCGCCCGAGAACTGGGGCGGCACCGAGATCGGCCCCGACGCGACCGCGTCCCACGCCGAGATCAACGTCGTCCCCGCGGACGTCAACGTCCAGGCCGACGGCCTCAAGGCCACCTGGACCGGCGTCGGCCCCGGCCAGATCTACATGCAGGACCCCGCCGGCGGCAGCGACCTCCGCGGCTACCTCAACGCCGACTCCGCCCTGGTCTTCGACACCATCGTCCACTCACCCCCCGCCGCCCGCACCGTGATCAGCGTCCACTGCGTCTACCCCTGCTTCACCGAGGTCGTCGCCACCAACCTGTTCACCTCCATGCCGACCGGCGTCAAGCAAACCGTCAAGATCCCCCTCTCCTGCTTCGCCAACGGCCTCGACCCGGAGAACATCAACACCCCGTTCCTCGTCTACACCGAAGCCGCCTTCTCCGCCTCCTTCGCCAACGTCCGCTGGGTCCCCCAAGCCGCCAAAGACCCCGACGCCAAATCCTGCTCCGACCTGACCTAACCCCCACCAACCACAACCAACCGCGGGCGCCCCTCCGGGGCGCCCGCCCCACCCCCTTGCGCCCGCCCCACCCCCTTGCCCTCGCACCATGGCCGATGCCCCCACCCCGGACGCGCGCTCGATCGGCGCCGCGACGGCGGGACGTGGTACGGCGAACCCGGCGCCGCCGTACGGCGGTTGACCTAGCCCCTCCTCCGTTACCCGCACGGGTTGTCCGCCCCGAACGGACATCCGCCCCGGCGGTCGCCCCGGCGATCGCCTTGGTCGGCGCCGCGACGGCGGGACGCGGCACGGCGAACCCGGCGCCGCCGTCCGGCGCTCGGCCGGAAAGCCGTGGACGTGACTGGTACACATTGAGCATGCGACCCGAACCCGGGCAGGTGCTGCACTTCTCGGAAGACCCCGCGATCACGCGCTTCGTGCCCCACGTGGCCGCCACCGCGCAGCAGCCGGAGGCGTACGTCTGGGCGGTGGACGCGCGGCGGGCACCCGACTACTGGTTCCCCCGCCAATGCCCGAGGGCCCTCGCGTGGACGACACCGTCCACCACCGAAGCGGATCGCGAGCGCATCCTGGGCCCCGGCTGCGGCGAACGCATGCACGCCATCGAGTACCGATGGCTGGAAGCGATGCGAACCGTCAAGCTGTACGCCTACCGCTTCCCCGCCGACTCCTTCACCCCGTTCGGCACCCCCTACCCCAACGCCCACGTCGCCACGGAACCGGTCGAACCCCTCGGCCCCCCGGAGCCGGTAGGCGACCTCTTCGCCCTCCACGAGGAGGCAGGCATCCACCTTCGCGTCCTCCCCGGCCTCTGGCCCTTCTGGGACGCCGTCACGCGAAGCACCCTCGGCTGGAGCGGCATCCGCCTGCGCAACGCCCGTCCCCGGTGAGCGGTCAGGCCCGCCGGCGCAGGGTCCACTCGATGGCGGGGCACCGGTCCATGACGACGTCGAGCCCGGCGTCGAGGGCACGCCGCCCGGCGTCCTCGTCGACCACCCCAAGCGGAAGCCAGACCGCCCCGGCCCCGGCCGCGATCGCCTCGTCCACCGCCTGCCCGGCGAACTCCGACCGCCGGTACACCCCGACGACGTCCACCTTGACCGGCACGTCGGCCAAGGACGCGTACACCGGCTCACCCAGCACCGTCTCGGCGGCAGGATGGACCGGAACGATTCGCTTGCCCCTCATCTGGAGCAGTTGCGCCTGCTCGTAGGCCGTGCGACCCGGGTCGTTGCCGAGCCCCACGAAGGCCCATGTCTGCGACTCGTCGAGCAGCCGCTCGATGACCTGCTCATCCGCGAAACGATCGTCCATGTCCGCATCAACACGACAGGGACGGCGCCGCTTCCCGCCTGGTGAGAGACATCAGGCTGATCCGGCGACAAGGGCGCGCGGGCGCCGTGACGCGCGTTACGGTCGGTCGAGCCCCCGAAAGGAGTCAAGCGCCGTGCGCGATACCGGGACGGTCGACATCTCCTACCACGACCGGGTGCGCGGCTGCCTCCTCGGCGGGGCGATCGGTGACGCGCTCGGCGCGCCGATCGAGTTCGACTCGATGAGCACCATCCGCCGGAACCACGGCGCGGCCGGGCTGACCGACCTGACGCCTGACTGGCGCGGCAGGACAGGGCTGATCACCGATGACACCCAGATGACGTTGTTCACGGTCGAGGGCCTGATCCGCGCCGGCGTACGAGCGCGCGAAAGGGGCTTCGTCTCGCTGGTGGACGTCGTCCGTAACGCCTACCTGCGCTGGCTCGACACGCAGACCCACCCGTCCCCGCCCCCCGCGGACGGCCTTGTCCGCACCGGCCGCCTCCGCGAGCAGATATGGCTGTACTCCCGCCGTGCTCCCGGCAACGCCTGCCTGTCCGGCCTGCGCCAGGGCCCCGGCCCGCTCGCGGCTCCCGGCGAACCCGGTCCGGTCAACCCCGGCTCCAAGGGCTGCGGCGCCGTGATGCGCTCGGCCCCCTTCGGCCTGGCCGCGCGCGACGCGCGCGACGCCTTCCGGTCCGCGGCCGACTGCGCCCAGATCACCCACGGGCACCCCACCGGCCACCTCGCGGCCGGGGCGTTCGCCGCCGTCGTCTTCCACGTCGCGCAGGGCATCCCGCCGGCGGAGGCCGTGCACGAGACCCTCGCTCTGCTCG
Organism: Sphaerisporangium aureirubrum; assembly: GCF_042658925.1. Classification (NCBI taxonomy): domain Bacteria; kingdom Bacillati; phylum Actinomycetota; class Actinomycetes; order Streptosporangiales; family Streptosporangiaceae; genus Sphaerisporangium; species Sphaerisporangium aureirubrum. Next base: position 62,683 of record NZ_JBHSRF010000017.1, on the reverse strand, counting down.
GCGGGTACCCGGCCCACGAGGAGACCACCGCCGCGATCCAATACGCGGTCGACCTGACGTACGACGAACGGCCCGCCCCCGAGACGGTGGAGAAGCTGGGCGGCGGCTGGGTCGCCGAGGAGGCCCTCGCCATCGCCCTCTACTGCGTCCTGGCGGTGGGCGACGACATCGAGCGAGCACTTCTCCTGGCGGTCAACCACTCCGGCGACAGCGACTCCACCGGCGCCATCTGCGGCAACCTCCTCGGCACCCGCCACGGCCGGTCCGCCCTGCCGAGGCGCTGGCTCGACCGCCTGGAGGGTGGAGACGCCATCACCGGCCTCGCCGACGACCTCGCCGTCCACGTCACCGGAGGCGCCACAGCCCGGGACAGGTACCCGGGCTGCTGACCCCGCGCAGCGTCCGGGTTCTACCCGGCTCGTCCGGCCGTGGCACGCGCGGCCTCGTCGATCAGTCCGGCGACGGCGTGCGGCCGGGAGACGGTGACCGCGTGGGAGGCGTCGATCTCGACGGTGGCGGACCCGGCGCGTTTGGCCATGAAGCGCATCGACGCCGCCGGAATGGCCAGATCCTGAGTGGTGATCATGGTCCAGGACGGGACGGACTTCCAGGCCGCCCTGGTGGCGGTGTCCTGGAGCGCGGACGCCGCGATCGGCCGCTGCGTGGCCGCCATCAGCGCGGCGACCTCGGGGTCGACGTCGGCGGCGAACACCGCGTGGAAACCGTCCTGCCGGATGTAGAGGTCGGAGCCCGAGCCGCCGCCGGGGAGGGGGAACGGCACGGGGGCGAGGGCCGGGCCGAGTTCGCCCCCCGGGAACTTGGCGGCCAGTTCGGCGGTGCTCTCGCCGGCCTCCAGGTTGAAGCTGGCGACGTAGACGAGCGCCACGACGCCGCCGGCGCCGTCGGCGGCCTCGCTCATCACCGAGCCGCCGTAGGAGTGTCCGGCGACCACGACGGGGCCGGACTGCGCGTCCAGGACGCTGCGCAGGTAGGCGGCGTCCTCCCGCAGGCCGCGCAGCGGGTTGGCGACGGCGACGACCGGATAGCCGCGCCGCCGCAGCTCGGCGATCACGCCGTTCCAGCTGGAGGAATCGGCGAACGCGCCGTGGACCAGGACGACGGTGGGACTGGCGGGGGCAGTGGTGTTCATCGGGTACGGCCTTTCGGTGGCCGGGCGGCGCGAGACGCCCGGGCGCGGTGCCGTGGACATGCCCCCGCGACGACGGTCGACGGAGGCCCCGGCAAGGGCGCCGTGTCGTCCCGAGCTTCGGGATGCCCGGGACGGTGCAGTAGTATGCAATATATTGCAGGGGATTTCTGCCGTCAACAAGTCATCTGAGCTTGCGAAACGCCGCCTGATAGGCGCAATATATTGCATGCCCATCCCCGAGAACACGCCGGCGATCGACCGGCACCTCCTGCGCGACAGCGTCTACCACCACCTGCGCGACGCCATCGTCAAAGGCGTGTTCGTGCCGGGCGAGCAGCTGCGCGACATGGAGCTCGCCGCCTGGCTCGGTGTCAGCCGCACCCCGGTCCGCGAGGCGATGTTGCGGCTGGCCGACGCCGGGCTCGTCGTGGCCCGGCCGGGCCGGTCCACGACCGTCAGCTCGCTGGCCCTGCGGGACGTCCGCGACGCGCGCGACGTGGTCGCCGCGATGCACGAGGTGGCCGTGCGGGAGGCGGTGGCCGGCCTCACCGAGGCCGACCTCGACGCCATGCGCGCCGCGAACCGCCGGTTCCGCACGGCGGTCGAGCGCGGCGACGTCGACGAGGCCCTGCGCGCCGACGACGACCTGCACGGGATCCCGGTGACCGTGGCCGCGAACCGTGCGCTGGCCACCGTTCTCGACCAGTTCACACCCGTGCTGCGCCGCGCGGAACGGCTGCGCTTCTCCACGCTCGGCGGACGCGTCTCGATCGCCCGGCACGATGAGCTCATCCGGCTCTGCGCCGCGGGAGACGCGGACCAGGCGGCGGCCATCGCTTTCGACACCTGGCGTTCCCTACCGGCCTACGAGGAGGAATCGTGGCCCTTTCCGCCTTCCCCCGCCACCCCCTGACCTTCGGACCGAGCCCGGTCCACCCGCTGCCGCGACTGACCGCTCACCTCGGCGGCGCGTCGATCTGGGCCAAACGGGAGGACTGCAACGCCGGGCTCGCCTACGGCGGCAACAAGACCCGCAAACTGGAGTACATCGTCCCCGACGCGCTGGCCCAGGGCGCCGACACGCTGGTGTCGATCGGCGGCTACCAGTCCAACCACACCCGCCAGGTCGCCGCCGTCGCCGCGTCCCTCGGCCTGAAGGCGGTGCTGGTGCAGGAGAACTGGGTCGACTGGCACGACTGCGTCAACGACCGCGTCGGCAACATCATGCTGAGCCGCATCATGGGCGCCGAGGTCCGTCTCGACCCCGCCGGCTTCGGCATCGGCGTCAAGGAGTCCTGGACCCGCGCGATCGAGGACGTCAAGCAGCGCGGCGGCATACCGTACGCCATCCCCGCCGGCGCCTCCGACCACCGGCTGGGCGGCCTCGGCTTCGCGCGCTGGGCCTACGAGGTCGAGCGACAGGAACACGACCTCGGCGTCTTCTTCGACACCATCGTGGTCTGCTCCGTCACCGGCTCCACCCAGGCAGGCATGATCGCCGGCTTCGCCGCCCTGGAGGAGGCCGGCGCCCGCCCCCGCCGCGTGATCGGCATAGACGCCAGCGCCAAGATCGCCGAAACCCGAGCCCAGGTGACCCGCATAGCCACCGCCACCGCCGCCCTGATCGGCGTCCCCCGCCCCCTGCGCGACGACGAGATCACCGTCCTCCCCGCCTGGTCCGGCGACCACTACGGCATCCCGGTGGCCTCCACCCTCGACGCCATCCGCCTCACCGGCCGCCTGGAAGGCATGATCATCGACCCCGTCTACGAAGGCAAGTCGATGGCCGCCCTGATCGACCTCGTGACCAGCGGCGACATCCCCAAAAACGCCACCGTCCTCTACGCCCACCTGGGAGGCCAACCGGCCCTCAACGCCTACAGCGGCCTGTTCCCCCACACGACCTGAATGGGATCGGCTCGGCTCAGGACGAGAGAAACACCTCGCTGACGTGCCATTCGAGCCCTTCCCGATCGGGCCGGTCGGGACGTGACTCCGGGACGGCTATCGGCTGCCCGGCCCGCCGGTAGAACTCCTCACCGTTGCCGGACTCGTCCCGCAACCGAGGGCTGACCCGCAGCCGGTAGTCGGGATCCACCGTCAGATATCCACGGTCGAAGAGCGTGTGCACGTCGGAGCGCAGCAGCACTCCGTTGTCCAGGCGATGCTGGCCGCCAGCCGAGAGCGGACGGATGTGCGCGGCCTGCATACGGGACGGATCTTGTCCCCGGTGACGGCGCACCGCCGATTGTAGGCACGCAGCACCACGGCCTGGAAGGACTGCTGGCCGAGACGGCGAGGGCTGAGGCGCGGGTCGCCGTAGACGGGGCCGTCACGGTGCCAGGGCTGGGACAGGTCGATCTCCACAGGGCTGCCGAGCAGGCGCAAGAGCAGATCATGGAAGTAGTCGGCGCGGGGGTGTACGGCGAGGTCGTACCCCTTGCCCTGCACGATGTTCGGCGCGAAGTCCGGCGGCGGCCCGGCGGAGTCGTCGAGCGGGAAGAAGCGTACGTCGCGGACGAAGACACATCCGATCGCCGGGTCCTCACCCGGGGCGATCGGCCGGCTGCGGTATCTGCCTATCCGCCGTCGCATCTCGTCCACGTCGGCCATCCCGTTGGCCTGTCCGAAGAACTCCCAGGCCTCGGACACGCGGAGCAGCGCGAAGCCGCTGTAGAACCCGCCACCGATCACGCGGTTGTGCGGGTGGTGACTTTTGAAGAAGAAGGGTTCGCCGGGGCTGAGAACCCGGAACTCACGCGCCCCCGACGGCCGCCAGAAGTTCACCTCGGTCAACGCCGGACGAGCGGCGAGGAAGCGATACCACTCACCATCGGTCACCCCGACGTACGCCTTCATGGAGGGAATTGTCCATCCCGTTGATCGTCGCTGCCAGCCGATTCCCTGAACAACCGGCCCGGCTGGTCGCGCTCACCCATGTCCGCCGGGGGGTGTCGTCCGTCCCTCTCAGTTCGAGGCCGAGGCGTCGATGGCCGCGCGGTAGTCGGCCAGCGCGGGAAGGGTGGCACGTTTCTCCGTGGGAACGGTGTCGAGCACGGCACGGGCGGTGTGCATGATCATGTGTGAGCGATAGGCAGGGTCGAGAGTGTCGACCACTTGCGTGGCGAGTTGAACGGCTTCGTTGTGTCCGCCCTGCGTGCCGACGCTGATGGCTTCGTGCAGGCGGACGTTGGTGGCGTTCTGGTAGCAGGGAGAGGCGGCGAGGAGCTGGTCCCGGGCCTCGCGTCCGGCTTCGGTCCTGCCGCCGTATGAGTGCACCCAGGAAGCGGTGAACCAGACCCCCGCACCTTTCCAGCCGTACTTCTCGCCTTCCACCTCGCGACCGGACAGTTCTTCCAGGTGGCGGAGCCGGTCGCGAGCTTCCTGGTGTCTGCCGAGCACGGCCAGGGCTTGCGCTTCGGCACCCAGGGCCTTCATGACACCGGCGGTGAGCCTGCCTCCGGCCAGCGATTGGGCGTGGCGGGCCAAGGTGAGGATGGCCTCGGGGGAACGCGGCGCGTACAGGCCGAACACCGCCTCGGTGCCCCTCACCCAGACCTTCATGTCCGTGTCCCCGGAGGAGTCGGCGGCGTGGCGGGCGGTGGTCCACCAGCGGCGGGCCGCGCCGTACTCGCCGAGACGGGTGAGGACGTTGGCGTGCAGGGCCGACAGCCAGGCGGCGGCTCGTTGCAGTTCGCTGGCGCGTTCCGGGGCCTCGCGCGCGAGCACCTGCTGCAGGGCCGCCAGGTCCAGGACGAGGTCGTCGCGCACTGTGGCGGGCGGTCGGGTGAGGACGGCGTGCAAGTAGTCGGCGCAGGTCAGGTGCCAGTCGTCCACGGTGAAGCCGTCGGCCGTGTTCAGGACCCGTTCGATCGCCTGGCGAACGGGCTCACCTGAACCGAACAGCGGAGTTTGGGCGAGCAGGCCTAGGCCGGCCAACTGGAATAGTTCGCGTCGTTCCATATCGTCTCCCTGGGGGAGTGCGCCGCCGTTGCCGTTTTCACGGTAACTGGCAATAGTCCGGTTTGTCGCGGTGGCGAGTTCGTCCAGGGTGCGATGTCCGAGGCGTTGCACCACCGGCCACAACTTTCTCAACTGGCCGTCCGCACGCAGGGCGTCGTCGATGGCCTGAACGCGCGAACCGGATTCCGGAAGGCTCTCACCTCGCTCGATGGACCCCAGCATGGACGCCGAATATCCCGTCCTGGCCGCCAGTTGGGCGACGGTAAGTGGTGCGCCGATCCTTATCTCATATGAATCGCGTAGATCGCGAATGAGTGCCCCGAAATAGTGAGCCATCGACCGGTAACGGTCGCAGGTCTTGCGTGGTGCGGGCATGCCGTATCTCACCTCCGGGGTCACGGAATCGCCGACCGTTCACCGATGGGGATCTGATCTTGCTCCGGTCACCGGCGACCCGTCAGCCTGGCCATAACTGTAAATGATGGCCCGATTACAGAGCGCCAGTTCTGAAAGTCGGCCCCGATCCGATCAGGAGTGCGATCCATGCCCGACCGCAGGCCCCCCACGGGCGGACGGCACGAGCGCCGGGAGAGCCATCGATGACCGGCCTGGACCTCCACACCCCTAGCCGCCTGACCTCCCACAGCCGCCGCCCGCCATCCGGACGTCACCGCCAGGGCAGACCACCCGTAGCACCCGCCCACCGGGAGTGGGACACCGTCCAGAAGGCTCGCGCCGCCCAACTCGACCTGCTCGAACCAGGCTGGCTGGTCCTCTACGGCCCCTACTTCCGCCGCTTCTGCGCCATAGCCCGCACGCAGGCGGTCGCCGAGCCGCTGGTCGAGGCATCCGGCCCAGACGAACTGCGCATCCTGATGCGCCTCGCCGAAACCGTCCCGGCACACGGAAGCCGCGCCGCGAAGACGGAAGAGCGCCTCGTCACCCTCCCGCGAGCCGTCCAGGCCGCGCGCACCCCGGCCCGCGCATGACCGGGCACCTGCTGTTCGGAATGCCGGAGGACCAGGCCGGACGCCACCGCGTCGCCCTGAGCGACCTGCGTGAGGAGCTGGAGTCCCACGGCCTGCGCTGCCGCTCGGTCGAGCGCCTGAACCTACCCCTGGACAGCGGCTACTTCAGACCGATCCTTCTCCCGCCGGAAATGGACGTCTACGGCGACGGCCACCTCATCGCGACCATCACCGTGGTGGACGTACCAGGCGACGGCGGTGCCTGGTTCCTGCTCAAAGACCCCAGCGGCCAACCCACCGAAGCCCACAGCACCAACACCCCGGCGACAGCCGCCGCCGCCGTCGCCACCCTCCACGAAGCCGGCAAACCACCCCAGTCCGATCACCCACCGTGCCGCACCCCTGGCCACCCGCCCGACGAACCCACGCCAGGCGCGTGAGCACCGCCGTGCCCCCACCAGGGGCCGCGGGCCGGTGACATCGCCGTACCCGGGACCGGGACAGTGGTTCGCCGCACGCGCGCTCTGTCGACGTGGCGTGGATCGGCGGTGATGGCGACCCATGCCCGGTCTAGGTTCTCCGGTGCCTGGGCGAGAAGGTGGTTCCAGCCCTCGGCCGCTCTGCGGTCGGCGAACCGTACGGTCCAGGGCCTGGGGCGGGGAACCTCCTCTCCTCGCCGGGTCACGCCTGCTCGCCAAGAGGACGGGGAACCTCCGCGCCGTCGCCGGGGAAGGGGCCCTGGAGATCGTGTGCGAGACGTGGGTCGCTCCACGCGACGGCGGTGGACCGCCATGAGATGAGCGCTCGGCTGAAGGGCACCAGCTCGCCCGTGTCCGCCCCGGCCAGCAGGTGGCCGAGCAGTTCGCGCACACAGGTGTGCCGCTCGGTCTCGGGTAGCCAGGTCGTCCACGGCACTTCTTCGGTCATGACCTCCTCGGCCAGCTCGCTGTTACGCCGGGCGACGATCGCCAGGGCGCGGGCGGCGATACGGAGCGAGGCCGCACCCGCTTCGAAGCGCTCGGCGCGCATCAGGACGGGCCTTTGGGGTGGGGGCGACCGTGCGGACGCGGCAAACCGACGATTGGCTATAAAACGGTGCTAGGCCGACAATTTCCGCAAATGCCCTTCGGGGGTGAGTTGCCAGGGGTGGTATCACACCGAGATACCTCTATCAAATACTTCTTTCGTTCGTGTGGCGGATATCTCTGGGGTGCTCATACCCCTGTCCAATGCCAGATTCACCCTCTAAGGTGTGTGACCGGGGCATCACAGTCGAGGCGGTAGCATCCTTCATCCCTGGGGGGATAATGGTTGAAATCAAGAATGTCGTTATTCTTGGCGACAGCATGTCCGATATCGGGAACAAGTGGCTGTGGCCGACCGGGGAGCTGGGGCGGCTGGCCAGGGCGATGCGGGTGAACGAGACGGGGCGGTTCAGCGACGGGAAGAACTGGACGGACTTTCTCGTCGAGTGGGCGACCGGTGAGACGCTCATGTGGGGGAACCGGGATCTGGCGATCGGTAAGTCCACGAACTACCGCACGTTGTCGGGGTATTCCGTGCTCGGGGTCGAGTCATGGGACAAACCGGTCGAGCCGCGGATTCCGCTGGAACTCGAGGAATACCTCAAGGTACTGAAAACGCCGTCGAAGCCCACCAAGCCGCTGCCGGAGATCAGGTACGTCAATTACGCCATGGGCGGGGCCATCGTCACCAGGGACTGGTCGCCCAAGTTCGGTGCTCTCACCTACCTCAGGGGGCAGGTGGAGGACTACGTCGCTCAGCGCAATCTCACGTCCAAGCCGTTCACCGAGGACACGCTGCACGTGATCTGGGTGGGGCTCAACGACTTCGTCACGGCGGTGCGCCCGGACTACGACCCGAAGATCAAGTCGTTGCCGTCCACCCTGGACTACGGGGCATGGCTGTCGTGGAGCCAGACGAATCCGAAGGATCTCACGGGTGGTGTCGGCGTCTTCCCGGCCGTGGCGGAGATCCAGTCCCTGGTGGAGACGATCAACTCCAGCTTCCCCGGCGAAGCCGACAAACACCACTTCATGGTGATCGACCTGCCGAGCGTGTACAACGCCATCCGCTTCATGGAAGGCCTCGGGGAATCCAAGTGGATCGGCCAGGCGGAGGCGATCGATCCCGTCATCCGGCGCTACAACGCGCTGCTGGAGAGCCTCGTGCAGAAGTGGCCGGCCGGGCCGGACGCGCCCGACCCGGCTCGGGTCCACCTCGTGCGGATGAGCGCGTGGATGGATTACGTCAGCGAGAACCTGGCCACATGGCAGCTGTCCAAGAAGGCTCAGGACAAGGGGGTGCGGCCCTTCTACACTCCGGGCCTCCCGCCGCAGCCGAAGCAGGATCCCACGTCGTCGGACATGCGGCGGCGCATCACGACCAGCGACCTGGCCCACCCGACCGAGGCGGTGTACGGCATCATCGCCCGGTACTTCGTGAGCCAGTTGCTGGCGAACGGATACACCCTGGGCAGGCTGACGGACGACACCTGGCCGGACCACGCGCCCTTCGGGAACCTGCCCTTCGACGTCCCGAAGTGATCTAGCCAGCGGTCGCACGACCGTGGAGAGCCCTGTACGTTCCGGAGCGTACGGGGCTCTCGCATGCCCCCCGATGACCCTCGCCGACTTCTCAGGCGTCACCACTGCAACTCCGCGACCAACTCCCCGGCACAGACCTCAGGTGTGTGCGGGCCGGTGCACCAGGCCGGTCAGGAAATCCTGGGTCTCCGGGTCGTCGGAGTACAGCACCACCCCTGCGAGTCCTCGGGTCAACAGGACCTTGTAGGTGTTGCGGACCAGCCGGTCGAACTGCTCGTGGGTCACCGTGGACCTCGTCAGATCAGGGTCTTTGCAGCCCTCGCGCTCGGTCACCATCCGTCCGCCGCGCACCAGCAGGTCGGGGCCGATGATCACGCCGGCCCAGTCGAACTCCAGGCCCTGGGCCGTGTAGACGCAGCCGATCTGCCCGAAGCCCCCGGGGGCGGTCGCCCAGATGATACTCGGAGGGGCCTCGCCGACCTTCGAGGTGCTGTTCGCGTTCCAGGGGCGTTCCCAGTCGCCGATCCGTACGTCCCGTTCAGCAGCCGATCGGCCGCGTGACGCCCTTCCGCGTCAGCGAACCGTCTCTTGAGGTATTCGATGAACGCGCTTCGCTCGGTCTGCGTGAACAGATGGACGTTCTTGTCCAGTGCCAGCTCGAAAAGGGCCTGGACACCGCGTCGCGTGGCGTTGTGCAGATAGACCACACCCTCCACCGCCTCGGGTGTTCCCTCGACGGCGCTGCAGTTCTCGACGAGCTGGCGGCAGTAATTGGAGACCTGGACGGCGGGGTGGGTGTCGTAGTCGTTGCGGCTCAGCGGCACCACGACCAGCTTCTCGTCGTCCTCGTAGAGCTCGGCCTCGCTCCACTGCTTGAGTTCGACCACCACGAACAGGTCTCTTCCGGTGCGCCGGTCGACGCCGGCCAGGACGGCGTCCGCGGAGCTGCTCTTGTTGTGCGGCATCGGATATTCGAGCAGCACCTCGATCCGGTCGAGTCCGGCGTCACGGAGATCCCGCGCCAGCGCGGACAGGCTGTTCGTCCACGCCCGCATCTGGCTCTTCCCCGCCGGCCGCCCCGTCTGGCGCCTGGTTGCCTCGGAGAGCACCGCGGTGAACGCAGGTGCCGAGCATGCCGCGGGTGAGCAGCACCTTGTAGGTGTTCCTGATGAGACGGTCGGCTTGCTCGTCGGTGGTGCCGCGGGTGAGGGCAGGGTCCTTGCTGGCCTGCCGGACGGTGGTGAGCCTGCCGTCCCGCACCACCAGGTCCGGCCCGATGATCACCCCGTTCCAGTCGTACTCGAACCCCTGGGCCGTGTAGACGCAGCCGACCTGCTCGAAGCCGCCGTCCATCGTGGCCCACAGCGCGCTCGCGGGGGCGCTTCCCACAGCCCGGTCTCCCTTGACGTTCCACGGACGGGACCAGTCGCCGATCCGCACGTCGTGGACCAGTGAGTCGTCCTTGCGCGGGTCGCTCCAGGGCCAGCAGAAACCGGCCGTCATCCTGGCCGAGTACCCCTCGGCGAGCTTCCCGTGCAGCGCGGTCTCGAGTTCCCACGGTGACTCCGCGAGGCCGACGGCGAAGTGGTCGTCGCCGGTCCACGGCCCGGGAGAGCGGCCGTCGAGGCCGAGGAGCGACAGGACCCAGTCCTCGTACGCGCGGCTGCCCCCGCAGCGGAACTGCTCGTCCAGCGACACCTCGTGGACGCGGAATCCGCGGGCCTGCGCATGGGACCTGATCTCGGCGACGGTGCCTGTCTCGCCCGGCCGCACGACCTGGTGCTCGTCCAGCAGGAACACCGGGACCCGCGCCGCGTCGATGAGCTCGTCCACCTGCCGCCGGTCGCCGCGCAGGCGGGCCGGGGTGTAGCGGTTCTGGGAGGTCTCCCTGATGCGGTGCGCCTCGTCGCAGATGAGCACGTCGAGGTCGTTGCGCCTGGACTCGGTGAAGCTGTTGAAGTACTTGAAGAGGTTCTTCACCTCCTTGGCGTCCGCCCGCCGGGCTCGCTCCGCGGCGTGCTGAACGATCTCGTACGCCAGCCGCTGCTCGGCGAGCAGGACGAACTGCTCCCGCTCCTTGATCTCCGCGGCGGCGAGCTTGAGGAGCTGCTTGGACGGCCGGATCACACTGCCGAGCAGGCGGTCGGCGGCACCGGCACCGGGCTGCGGGGCGAACCGGTCGCGGAGGTAGTCGAGAAAGGCACCCCGGCGGCTTTTGGCGAACATGCGGGCGTGTTCGCCGTCGACCGCCGAGTAGAGGTCCTCGATGTCGGGGTCGGCCGCGTTGTGAAGGTAGGCCACACCCCTGATCGCGTCGCTACGGCCGTGCAGTGCGCCGGTGAAGTCGGCGATGTACTCGCAGTATCCCTGCACCTGGAGCACCGGATGCAGCCGTGGTGCGCCGGGCACTCCCTCCACCAGCACGAGTCCCGGGTCGTCCTCGAACAGCTCGGCCCGGCTCCACTGCTTCAGCTCCACCACGACGTAGGCGTCCTCGCCGGTGCGGCGGTCCACGCCGGCCAGGACGACGTCGGCGCGCTTGCTGGTCAGCGGCAACTGGTACTCGACCAGCATCTCGACCTCGCCGAGCCCGGCGTCCACCAGGTCGCGGGCGAGGACGGGGAGGCTGCGGTCCCACGATCTCTGTTCCGCGGGGGAGGGGGCGATGTGCGCGGTCCTTCGGAGGTGCTCGGCGATGGCCTCGCTGAGACGTCTTTCTGGCAGGGAGGCGTCGAGCGCGAGCTTGGCCAGACTTTCGGCTGAATGCCGAAACGCCGTCACGGACCTACCCCCAGGCAGCACGAGAGACTCGTGCGGTATGGGGGCGTGTCCGCGATCAGACGGTCAGTCGACCTCAGATCAGCGGAAGCCCGTCGGGCCGCATCACTACGCCAGGCACATTACCTGGATCACCGGGCGAAATCAGGCCAGTCGCGGACCGGTCCAGCGGGAGCCGGCCGGATCGGCTCAATTGCCCGTCCGCGCGCAGGGCTTCGTCGATGGCCTGGACACGTCGCTCGCACGGGGAGCAGGCCGAGCGGCACCGGGCGGTGCTCGGCGGCCTGTGCGAGGAGCTGAAAGCCCACGGTCTGCTCTGCCGCTCGGTGGAGCGCCTTCATCTCCCGTTGCGGGGGTACTACGCGCCCATCCTTCGCCCGCCTGAGACGGACGTCTACGGCGACGGTCGCCTGCTCGCGACCGTCGGGACGTCCCCGGCGGGCCGCCGGGAGTCCCTGAGCATCCGCTTCAGGGCCACCAGGCGGCCGGGTGCGCCCTCGTCGTCATCCTGATGTGCAGACGTTGCCGTTCAGGGTGAAGGTCGTGGGTGACGGGTTGCTGCCGGAGTGGGATCCGGTGAAGCCGATGCGTATGGACTGGCCGGGTCTGATGGTCTTGTTCCAGGCGACGTCGGTGGCGGAGACACTCGTGCCCGACTGGGCCCAGGTGGCCGACCAGCCCGAGGTCAGGCGCTGGGTGCTCGTCGGGAAGCCGAACGCCAGGCGCCAGCCGTCGACGGGTGCGCTGCCGGTGTTCTTGACGGTGACGTCGGCGGCGAAGCCGCTCGCCCAGTTCCTCGTGTTGTAGGTGACGGCACAGATGGCGGGCGTCGGAGTCGCCGAAGGTGTCGGGGAGGGGGACGGCGACGGGTTGACGTAGGTGGCGGCGTTGGACGGGAAGCTCAGGTTGCCGGCGTCGTCACGGGCCACCACCTGGAACGTGTATGAGGCCTCGCCGCCGATGCTCGCCAGGGTGCGCGGAAGCGAGCTGTATCCGGCGTAGCTCCATTCGGACGAGGAACGGCGGAACGCCATCCAGACGGTCGTGGGCGTCATGTCCCGGTACGCCCATATCAGCGTCACGTATCCAGGGCCGGGCCCGCCGCCGACGCGCAGGTCCCAGGGCGCGGGCGGGGTCGACGGGCCGGGGGACGGCGTCGGCTGCGGCGGTTCCCTCATGGCCCGGCCCTGGGTCAGGAGACTCGGCCTGCTCCTGTTGCCGGCGGCGTCCACGGCCACGACGTAGAACAGGTAGGCGCGGCCGGGCATGAGGCCGTGCACGTCGGCGTTCACCTCGGTGGCCGAGGTCCTGAAGTACGCCAGGACGGGGTCGAAGGCAGTGGCCGCCGGAGTGGTGTGCGACCAGGCGTACACCTCGTACCCGGTGACCGCGACGTCGTCGGTCGACGGCGTCCAGTAGAGGCCCGCGACGCCGTTGAGATAGACGTTCCGGGAGCCGAGCTCGGTGGGCTCGGTGGGCGGGGTGGTGTCGGCGCTCGCAATGGTCCTGGCCGTACCGGAGACGGCGCCCGAGGCCGCCGTCGAGCCTGAGGCGGGCGACAGGCCGGCGCCCAGCACGGCCGCCGCAGCCATGGCCGCGGAACATCCGATCAGAAGGCCACGCAACGCGGCCCCACGGGCACGGGAAAAGGGCATGAGGCGCCTCTCGCGTCGGGCGGGCGGGATCCCGGCGGGATCGCCCGCGGCATGCCTGGCCGGGAGCAGGTGGTGCGGCGGAACCCCCGTCTGTCAGGGATCATGCGCCGCAGCGGTGGCGGGGGTCCATCACCCGCGGGACGGGAGGTCGTCCAGGACAGGTCAGAGGCGGCGCGTCAGCACGGGGAAGCTGAAAATTACACTGCGCAGGACCGGTGACCAGTCGACCTGGTGCTCGTCCGCCGTCCGTCGCATCGCGCCGAGCAGATCGGCCGTGGCGTCGACCGGTGTGACGCCGAACCGCCCCGCCAGGGCCGTTACGGCGCGCGAGTAGTGGCGCCAGCCGGCCGACAGGGTCACGAAGGCCTGCTCGGCGAGCGAGGCGGTCATGCGCTGCTCGAACCCGGCGAGCTCGCGGTCGCCGAAGATGAGCGGCACCTCGGCCACCTGCGGCAGGGCGTCGAGCTTGGGGCGGCCGGGCAGCTCGCCGACCAGCGGGTACCTGGCGCGTACCCGGGCCCTGAGCTGGTCGACGTCGAGGCCGTGCCGGACGACGGCCGGCGAGGACGCGAGCTGGCGCAGCGCCCGGGCCGGGTCCAGCCCCGCCGGGTACACCTCGCCGCGGCCACGCGCCCTTCGCGGACCTGCCCTTCGACGTCCCGAAGTGATCTAGGCCCCTGCGCCGGAGCGGGGGCGCCTTCGCGGGGTCACTCCACCGTGCAGGCGCTTCCGTTCAGCGTGAAGGACGTGGGGGACGGGTTGTTCCCCGAGTGGCTTCCGGTGAAGCCGATCCTCAGGGACTGGCCGGGTCTGATGGTCCTGTTCCAGGCGGCGTTGGTGGCGGAGACGTCGGTGCCGGACTGTGCCCAGGTGGCCGACCAGCCCTGGGTCAGGCGCTGGCTGGTGGTGGGGAAGCGGAACGCCAGGCGCCAGCCGTCGATCGCAGCGCTGGTGGTGTTCCTGATGGTGACGTCGCCGGTGAAGCCGGCGGCCCAGTTCGTCGTCCTGTAGGTGACCGCGCAGATCACGGGGGTCGCGGTCGGCGTGGGGGACGCCGGCGGGGTGCGGTAGGTGGCGGCGTTGGACGCGTTGCTCAGGTTGCCGGCGGTGTCGAGGGCCACCACCTGGAACGTGTAGGAGGGCTCGCTGCCGATGCTCACCATGGTGCGCGGGAGGGTGCTGCTTCCCGCGTAGGTCCAGTCGGACGAGGAGCGGCGGAACACCAGGAAGGTGACCGTGCCGGCGCCGCTCGGGGTCGACCAGGTCAGCGTCGCGTAACCCGGGGACAGCCCGCCGCCGGCGGACAGGTTGTAGGGGGCGGGCGGGGTCGACGGGCCGGGGGACGGGCTCGGCTGGGGGGGTTCCCGCATGGCCCTCTGCTGGGTCAGGAGACTGGGCGTGCTCCTGTTGCCCGCCGCGTCCACGGCCACGACGTAGAACAGGTAGGGGCGTCCCGGGGTGAGGTCGGACACGGTGGCGTTGACCTCGGTGGCCGTGGTGGTGATGTAGGCCGTGGCCCGGGTGAAGGGGTCCGGTGCCGGGCCGGTGTACGACCAGGCGTACACCTCGTACCCGGTGACCCCGACGTCGTCGGTCGACGGTGTCCAGTAGAGGCCCGCCACGCCGTTCAGGTAGATGTTCCTGGGACCGAGCCCGGTGGGCTCGCTGGGCGGGGTGGTGTCGGCGGCCGTACCGGAGACGGCGCCCGCCGGCGGTCCCGGGACCGAGCCTGAGGCGGGCAACTGGCCGGTGCCGAGCACGGCGGCCGCGCAGAGTCCGAGCAGAAGGCCGCGCGACGCGGCCCTGCGGAGGCGGGATAAGGGCATGAGTGGCCTCTCGTCGAGCGGGCAGGACCCCGGCGGGCCCGCCCGCGGCGTGCCGGATCAGGAGCAGGTGATGCTGCCGGGCGCATCGGGGACACCGGCGGCCCACCGGAACGACCCCGTGCCGAGCACACACCTTGCGGCCGGTCGCGCCGACTCCCCCGAGCGGAACGGCGCGACGCGCCGTCTCCGACGGATCATGCGCCGCGTGTACGTCGCCGGTCCAACATCCACAACACCGGAGGCCGTCCTCGACAGGTCAGGGGCGGCACGTCGCCGTCGGGACGCTGAACGTTTCACCCACGCACTGCGGCCTCGCGCACCCGGCCACCTCGCCCGGGAGGCCGTCGCCGCGCGGCCGTGAGAGTCCGGACGGCGACATCCACGCGCCGGCTTGCCTGTTCTGCCGGGGCCTTGGCGGGTGGTGTCAGCCGCGCTCGCGGAGTCGTCCGCCGTGGCGGGTGGCCGTGCCTTCCGCCGGGGTGGCGCTCGCCGGGGTCAGGTGAGGGCGCGGGCGATCAGATCGGCGACCATGTCGGGGTCTATGTGGTGGCCGGTCAGGGTGCAGAGGTTCTCCTGGTAGAGCAGGACCGCGGCGAAGGTGGCCGCGGCGGCTTCCAGGCGGGCGGCGTCGCCTCGGGAGCCGGGGAGGGTGAGTTCCAGGGCGAAGCTGGCGCGGCGGATTATCTCGGCGTTGAGGTGGCGCAGGCGGTCGCGGACGGAGCCGTGCGTGTCGGCTTCGCGGAAGAGGATGCGGCGCATGGCGGGGGAGGCGCGCAGGGGGACCCGGCGGGCCAGGCGGGCCAGCGTTCCGGCGGGGTCGCCGGGGACGGCGTCCAGGGGGCCGTCGCCCATCTCCTCGATGCCGGTGCGTTCGCGGACGAGGGTGACCAGGACGTCGATCTTGCGAGGGAAGTAGTGGAAGACCAGGCCTTTGGGGACCCCGGCGCACTTGGCGATCTCCGCGGTGGCCGTCGCGTCGTAGCCGCCTCCGGCGAACAGCTCTTCGGCGGCGTTCAGGATTCGCGTGCGCGCGTCGGGGGTGTCGTCCTCGGTGGCGCCGGTCCCGGGCCGGCGGCGGCCGGCCCGGGACGACGGGGGGTCGATCACACGTGGGTCGGGCTGGTGACTCGGTTCTGGAGGGCCGTCCACAGCCCGACGATAACGGTCACGGCCCCGGCGAGCCACGCCGTCCAGGCCGCCGAGGCGGTGCCGTCGAAGCCGTAGGCCCAGGGCGACACCACCAGCAGCGCCCCGAACGCCGCGGTGACCCAGGCGCTCGCGCCGCCCGCGCCGAGCAGCCCCCAGAGCCCGGAGACCAGCAGCAGCACGCCGAGCACGAGCAGAGGCAGGGTGGCGCCGTCGACGTCGCCCGCCCAGACGAACACGGCCAGCACCGCCACGAGGCCCGCGACGAACGCGACGACGTCGGCCAGGGACTTGCTGAGATCCATCTGATTCCCCTCCAACCACTTGAAGGTGTCGTGGACCTCGACATTCACCCCTGATTGACCGCCCGGTCAATTGACTCCACCGTCATGGTCTGCTCACCATCCGTGAAACCCACCTGTGAGATCCCCGTCTGGTCGGCGCGACGGTGGGACGCGCGAGCCCCCGCCGGGGCGGGCCCGGCGGGGGCGTGGGGCGGGGTGGGGTCAGGCTTTGCGGACGTCTACGCGGGCCTTGCGGTAGTTGTTGTTGTGGCCGGTGGGGCGGTAGTCGCGTTCGGTGTTGCCTGCGATGTCCACGGTGAACCAGCGGACCTCGGTGGTGCGGTTGACGGTCAGTTGCTGGGTGCCCTCGCGCATGCCCGAGGACACGAGCTTGGGGGAGGCGAGGGTGGGGCGGGAGCCGTCCAGGGTGTAGTACAGGTTGGCGGGCTCGTCGATGGTGAACGTGAAGGTGGTGCTGCCGGCGGTGCGGCCCGTCACCTTCAGGTCGGAGCGGGGGGACCTGCGGTCCTGGGAGAAGGCCTGGGCGACCTCGAGGATGGCGATCTGGCCGGAGGAGAACTCCATGGCCTCCTCGTGGCCTTCGGAGAAGTCGGGCTGGAAGCCGACCGCGTCGAACTGCTTGGTCTCGGGGTTGTACAGGTCGGCGCCGACCTCGAAGTCCCAGCCGATGATGCCGCGGTTGAACCAGTGCTCGTCGGCGCTGTTGCCCGCCGCCGAGTACAGCACGTCCGGCACCGGTCCGGTGCGGCCGGGCCAGATGCCCGTGCCGCGCCAGTCCTGCACGGCGGACAGGATGTGCCCGGAGGCGTCCCAGAAGTAGTTCTCGGTGCCGAAGTCCACCCGGGGCAGCAGCTCACGGCCCGCGGCCTTGTACGCGCCGGGGGGCCACATGAAGTAGCCGCCGTAGGAGTGGGTGTTCATCGCGAACTTGATGTTCGGGAACTGGTGGGTCAGCCACGCCTCGTTGCGCGCCTCGGGCTCCGACAGCTCGGCGGGGCCGGCGTAGGTGCCGCTGGTGCAGCTGGAGGACGCGCCGCTGTACCCGTCGAACAGCGAGCCGACCGAGAAGTTCCGGTTCAGGTCCACGCCCCAGGAGTTGCGGTTCGCCGGGTCGCCGGTGGCCGCCGGGCAGTGGTTGGTCATGTTCTTGCGCTGCATGTTGAAGTCGTACATCGAGTAGTGCGCCCCGTCGGGGTTCACCGTCGGCAGCACGAAGATGTCCAGCCCGTCGACCAGCTTGCGGGTGGCGCCGTCGAAGGCGTAGTTGCGCAGCAGCCGCTCGGCGGTCTCCAGGCAGACCAGCGGGGTCACCCACTCGCGGGCGTGCTCCTGGCAGTACAGGTACACACCGGTCTTGGAGCCGTCGCGGGTCTTGCCGATGCGCAGCGCCTTCATCTGGTACGGGTCGCGCGACACCGTCGCCGGGGCCTTGAGGTTGTCGGTCAGCCGTGTGGCCGGGGCGGCGGCCACCACGCCGGCGCCCGCGTTGCCGCGGTAGGTGCTCGCGGTGAGCAGCGCCGAGGCGGCGGCGTCGCCGTTGAGCGCGGCCACCACCTGTGCGGCGGTGCTGTTCGCCGCGCCCGCGGCGTCGCCGCCCAGCCCGACGGTGACGTCCTTGCCGGTCACCGACACCGTCAGCGGCGCGGACGGCGCGGCGGGCGCGGCCAGGGCGACGCTGACGTCGTTGCCGCCCTCGTGGCCGAAGGCCTTGGACGTGACGTACAGGGTGCTCGCGGACGCGGTGCCGAACTGCGCCTGCGCGGCCCTGCGGTACCCGTTGGTCTTGTACGGCAGGTCGACCACCTGCGCGATCCTCGGGAACTGCTTGGCGAGCTTGACGATGCGGCCGGTCAGCTCGGTCGGGTCCATGTAGTGGTCCACGAAGTCCGACACGTAGTGCCGGGACGGAGGCTTGCGCCGCTCGCCGAGCCACTTGGTGACCGGGACGGTGATCTTCCCGCCCTTGCTGCTGGTGACGGTCACCTTGGACGGGACCGCCTCCAGCGTGATCGGCGCGTTGAACCGGTGGTACATGTACTGCCCGGCGTCGGTGAAGCGCGACATGGTGGTCGTGCCGCCGGAGTCCGGGGCGGTGCCCCGGCCCCGGTCCCAGGTCGCGGTGAGCACGGTCTCGGCGTCGGTGGCGCTGGACTTCACCTCGACCGACAGGAAGCGTTGGTCGTCGGTGCTGGTGAACCACTCGGCGCGCAGCGGGGTGAGGGTGTCGGTCTCGCCCTCCGCCGCCTCGGCCGAGTTGAGGGCCGAGCGGCGCTCGGCCTGGTTGGCCGCGTAGTCCGACTGGTCGGAGATGGCGCCGCGCACGTCGAAGCCCTGGGCGCGCAGCGCGTCCGCCTCGGCCGGGCTGAGCACGGCGTGCACTTCGAGGCCGCCGTCCACCGGCTTCTTGTACTCGGCGAGGTCGACGCCGAGTTCGTTGAGCTTGTCGACGCCGTCCTGCGAGGGGACGACGATGCGCAGCAGCGCGACGCCGTTCTGCTCGGCGCTCGGCAGCCGGTCCGGCGCCACGGGGCTCGGCGTCGGGGTGGGCGCGGCGAGGGCGGGGAGCGTGCTGAGGACGAGGACGAGGGGGATGGCGAGGCCGGCCGCGACGCGTACGGCTCTCGTGCTGGGGGAGCTCCTCATTGAAACGTTTTCCTCCGGTTGGCGCGCTCGGCACGGGGCAGGGACGACCCCGGTGGAGCACGCGAATGCTGTGGAGTCTTCTGCGCCTAAGGATCTTCGTCAAGACCTGAATGACGGGGTTCGCGTAGTTTGGGGTAGTTACAGGGCAGTAGTACGAAATGTCCTGACATACCGTTCGACAACCCTGCAAAATGGATATTTGCCGTGCCGTCGGAGGGTCGCCCCGAGCGCCTCCCCATCCCGGCCCTGAGGTGGCAAAGTCATCGCCCAAACAGGTGTCAACGTGATCAGAGCGGGCACGCGGACTGTCGGCTGGGTCGGACGCCGACCCCGGTCCAGCCGCGCCACGTCACTCTCACTGGGATCGCCATGGTCATCCACGACACCGTCACCGCCGCGCCCCGGCCACTGGCCGCGCCGCACATCGCCTGGCTGGTCCGGGCCGCCTGCCGGGGCGAGGACCCCGAGTTGTTCTTCCCGATATCGGCGAAGGGCCCGGGGCACGCCCAGCACGAGCGCGCCAAGTCGATCTGCCGGCGCTGCCCGGTCCGCACGCCGTGCCTGGACTACGCGATGCGGCGGCGCGAGGAGCACGGCATCTGGGGCGGCACCGACCCCGAGGAGCGCAGGACCACCGCCTTCCACCCGGTGCGTCACCTGCGGGCGGGCGGTGACCGCCGATGAGCGAGACCGACGCCAGGCCCAGCCGTCCCGCCGGGCTGGACGACGCCACCGTCGAGGCGCTCGGCAAGCTGTCGGAGGCCCTGGAGACCGCCGAGCGGGCCAGGGGACACCTGTACGCCTTCCACCAGCTCACCGGGCGCGCCCACAACATGCTGGCCGAGGCCGTGCGGATGCTGCGCGAGGCCGGGCACGAGGGCGAGGCGGACGTGGTGCGCACCGACCTGCTCGGCAAGGACGTGCTGCCCGGACGGTGGACATACCAGGTGATCGAGGAGTACGACGACGGCTACCGCCGCACGTTCCTGGAGGTCGAGGAGCTGGTCAGGATGCGGCTGGCGGGCGGTCGCCGGCACATCTTCGAGTCGGAGATGAAGGAGCGCTTCCAGGACGGCCAGGTCTGACGCCTACTTCAGCGCGCCCGCCGTGAGGCCGGCCTGGATCTGGCGCTGGAAGACGGTGTAGACGGCCAGCATGGGCAGGATGGCCATGCCGAGCGCGGCGAACAGCGCCGCCCAGTCGGCGTCGTACCCCGCGGCGGTGGAGATGTCGGCGATGCCCTGGGTGAGCACCCACTTGTCCTTGGCCTGGCCGCTGAGCAGCACCAGCGGGATCTGGTACTGGTTCCACTGCCCGAGCACGTTGAAGATGGTGATGCTCACGATGCCCGGCCGGGCCATCGGCAGCATGATCTGGAAGAACACCCTGCCGTGCGACGCGCCGTCCACGAACGCCGCCTCCGCCACCGCGCCGGGCAGCGTGCGGAAGAACGCCGACAGGAAGAACACCGTGAACGGCAGCGAGTACGCGATGTACACCAGCACCAGCCCGCCGTGGGTGTCCAGCCCGATGAACGGCCCCACCAGCGGCAGGTTCCCGGTGTTGCGCACCACGAAGAACAACGGCGTCAGCGCGAGGTACACCGGGAACGCCAGCCCCGACACGAACAGCAGATAGATCGCCCGCGAGCCCCGGAACCGGTACCGCGCCAGCACGTACGCCGCCATCGACCCGAGCAGCATGGTGCCCGCCGTGCCGAACGCCACGACGACGACGCTGTTCAGCATGTACCGCCCCACGTGCGCCTGGTCCCACGCGCGGGCCCAGTTGTCCAGGCGCAGGGTGGCGGGCAGCGACCAGGCGTTGCCGAAGATCTCGTCCTCGCTCTTCACCGAGGCCAGGAACGTCCACACGATCGGCACCGCCACCAGCAGCGTCCACACCACCAGCGCCAGGTGCGACAGCGCGGCCAGCGGCCCGAGGCGCGCGCGGCGCAGCGCCCGGCCCGCGCTCCTGCCGGGCACCGCCGCCTGTACGGCCAAACCCGCCTCCCTGGATCAGAACTCGACGCGCTCGCGGCGCGACAGCCGCAGCGCCAGCGCCGCGAAGCCGACGGTGAAGAAGAACAGCACCACACCCATCGCCGAGGCGTAGCCGAACTTGAAGTACTGGAACGCGTTGCGGTAGATCTCGGCCGCCATCACCGTCGTGGAGTGGTCGGGACCGCCGTGCTCGGCCGTCATCACCCACACGACGGCGAACACGTCCAGGGCGGCGATGCCGAGGTAGACCCAGCCGACCTGCACCGTGTCCCACAGCAGCGGCAGCGTCACCCGGAAGAACAGCGGCGCCGGGCCCGCCCCGTCGATCCGCGCGGCCTCGTACAGCTCACGCGGCACCGACGCCATGCCCGCCGAGAACAGCACCGTGTAGAAGCCGACCGCCTGCCACACCAGCACGCCGAGGATCGACCAGAACGCCACCCCCGGGTCGGACAGGAACCCCACCGGCTCCAGCCCCAGTGCGAGCAGCGGCGCGTTCAGCATGCCCGCGGCGTCCGGGCGGAACACCTGCTGGAACAGCACGGCCACGATGGCGACCGCCAGCACCTGCGGGAAGAAGAACACCACCCGGTAGAACCGGGAGCCCGGCACGCCGGACGCCTTGGCGCCGCCCGCGTTGAGCAGGAACGCGAAGAACAGCGCGATGACGATGGTGAGCACCGGCAGCAGCACCAGCAGCAGCCCGTTGTGCCCGACGGCCGTCCAGAAGACGCCGTCGCCGAGCAGCCGCCGGAAGTTGTCCAGCCCGACGAACCGGGGGTTGGCGCTCACCCCCCGCCAGTCGGTCAGCGCGATGGAGAACGCCTGGACGTACGGGGAGATCACGTAGACCACGTAGAGCAGCAGGGGGAGCGCCAGGAAGCCCGCGACGAACCGCGCCCTGGCGAACGCGGCCCGGTTCGCCGGGCGGAGCCTCATCGCGCGCCACCTCCCGTGCTCACGCGCGGGTGTACTTCTTGACCGAGGAGTCCTCCCTGATGGAGTCGGACTTGCGCTGCAGCCGGTCGGCCCACTCGGCGACCTTCAGCCGTCCGGCCATCAGCTGGCCGGTGGCGGCGGCCACCTCGTCGTGCAGCTCCTGGTACCACTGGCGGAACCGGAAGTACGTCACGTTCTTCCCGGCCGCCGCGAGGGCCGCCGCCGCGCTCGTCAGGCCCGGCTTGAGCGTGCGGCCCTCCGCCGCGCCCTCCACCACCGTGAGGGTGCTGACCAGCTCGGTGAAGCGCCCCGCGCCCTGCTTGGACAACATCGCCCGCATGTACTCCACGCCCGCCAGAGGGTTGGGCGAGCGGGCCGCCACGAAGTACTCCTCACCCGGCCGCGAGTGCAGCGTGCCGTACGGCAGCGCGTCGGAGGAGGTGAACGACGGCAGCGGGAACATGGCGTAGCCGAAGTCCGCCGGGGTGGTGTCCTTCTGCTCGTTCTCCAGCCACGACCCGCAGGGCAGCATCGCGACCTGGTACTTGTTGTGCGCGGTCTGGGTCTGGATGTGGTCCAGGCCGCTGGTGCCCTGCATCAGGAACCGGGCGCCGATGTCGGCGAACGCGCCCGCCGCCGTGGCCACCGGCTCGGCCTTCCACGCGCCCTCCGCCAGGTTGTCGAGGTTCTTCAGCACCTCGGCGCCCCCGATCTTGGCGGCCAGCGTGAGGATCGTCTCGTAGATGTAGAACGGGTGCTTGCCCGCGTAGGTGAACGGCGCGGCCTTTCCCGAGCGCTTGACGGTCTCGCACAGCGCGGTGAACTGGTCCCAGGTCTCCGGCACCTCCCAGCCGTTGTCCCCGAACAACTTCTTGGAGTACCAGATGCCCCACACCGTGTTGGCGTAGTTCAGCACCGAGAAGGTGCCGTCGTAGGTGCCGATCTCGATCGCCGACGGCAGGACGGTGTCCCGCACCTTGATCGCCGGGTCGTCCCAGCTCGGCGCGTCCAGCAGCGGGCCGAGGTCCTGCAGCTGCCCGTCCTGCGCGAGGGCGCCGAAGTCCATGGCGCCCGCCCCCGAGTTGTTCACGAACTCCGGCGGGTCGCCCCCGGCGAACCTCGGCTGCAGCGTCTTGGCGATCTCCTTGGTGGCGGTGTGCTTGATCCGCACGCCCGGGTGCTTGCCCGCGAACAGCGGCTGGTGCACCTCGCGGGCGTACGCGTCGCCGAACCCGCCGTCGAAGATGACCACCTCGAATGGCTGGTCCTCGGCGATGCCGAGCGGGTTGGCCGCCGACGTGGCGCCCGCCGTGGGGGAGCGCGACGGGTCCGGGCCGCCGCCCGAGGGCGACGCGCAGGCCGACAGCGCGCCGGCCGCCGGGGCGAGCAGCCCGGCGAGCGCGGCGGCGCGGAGCAGCTCGCGCCGGGAGAATCTGTTGTCCGCCATGGAACCTCCTGGGGGGTGGGGGCGGGGGGTTCTCAGCCGCCGCGGCGGATGCGCCCGGCGTAGCGGCCCTCCAGTTCGCGGTTGTGCTCGTCGCCGCCGAGGATGTTCGACGAGCGGTAGACCGGCGGGATCTCGCCCGCCGCGAGCATCGCGCCGACCACCTCGGCCACCGTCATCTGGGCCAGCAGCGCCGAGGTGATCGTGGACACCGCGCCGTACGCGCCGCCGCCGGGCAGCGGCAGCACCGCGTCGCCGTACGGGGCGCCGTTGTCCAGCACCACGTCCGCGAGGTCGAGCAGCTTCAGGCCGGTGGGGTGGCGGGACCGCATCTCGGTGCTGTGCTTCACCGAGGTCAGCGCGACCAGGGCGTGGCCGCGCTCCTTGGCGATCGAGGCCAGCTCCACCACCGAGCCGTTCACCCCCGAGCTGGAGATGATGACGAAGGCGTCCTGCGGCCGGACCGGCGCCAGCTCGTAGACGCGGCGGGCGACGGACGGGTCGCGCTCCAGCTCCGGCGAGGCGAGCAGCGACGGCGGCTCCCCGCCGTACAGCACCACGTCGCGCAGGGCCAGCCGGTTGGTGGGCACCAGCCCGCCGGCCCGCCCGGCGATCTCCATGGCGATGGCCTCGGAGTGGCCCGAGCCGAAGGCCTGGATCACGCCGTCCGCGCGCAGGGACGCGTGCAGCAGCGCGGCGGCCTCGCGCACCGCCGGGGCCTGGCTCACCGCGACCTCGTGCGCGAGGCTCTGGACGCGCTGCGCGTAGGCGGCGGCATCGATGTCCACTCGTCTCAGCTCCTTGGGGTCATTCCTTTCACTTACCGCCATTGACATGAAAATATTCACCATGGGGAGGGTGTTATCAAGGGGCTGCCCGTTACATTTCGGACAGGACGCCGTGGTGTGACGGTCACGCGATACTGGAAGAGCCGGGACGTCCGGCGGGACCGGGCCGCGGGAGGTCACGATGAGGTTCGCGAGCGAGGACGGCGCCAAGGCCACGCCGGGTGACGCCAAGCGCTTCACCGACGGGGTCCACGAGACCAGGTTCCTGGAGGCGGTGCGCGAGAACGGCCTGCGGGCGCAGCGCTTCTCCTACATTCCGAACGCCCGCTCCGGCTGGCACGTGCACGACGGCGAGCAGGCCCTGTACGTCGTGGCCGGCCGCGGCGTGATCGCCCGCTGGGGCGAGGCCGAGACCGTCGCGCTCGGCCCAGGCGACTGGGTGCACGTCGAGCCCGGGGAAAAGCACTGGCACGGCGCCGCGCCCGACGCTACTTTCGTCCATCTGGCCGTCACCGCCAGCGGTGCCACCCACTGGCACGGCCCGGTGACCGATGAAGAGTACGCCGCCGCGTCCCAGACCGCCCGCAAGCCAGGCGAAATATCTGACGGTACCGGCGCGTAGCATCACATAGAGACGACCGTCGCTGGGGGAGCGTTGAGCGAGGAAGAGATCAGGCGCGTCCTCGGCCTGCTCTATCAGGAGGACACCCTGCGGGCGCTGTCCGCGCTGGTGCTGACCGGCCGCGCCGAAGAGGCGGGCCTGGAGCCCGACGCCCTGCGCCGCGCCCTGGACCGCCTGGAGCGCGGCGGCCTCGTCGCCCGCGACGAGAACGGCTGGCACCCCCGCCGCGAACGCTTCCGCGAGCTCCTCCACGCCACCAAGCCCCCCGCCGCACCCCCCGCCTCCGCCGAGGACCGCGTGATCCAGACCTTCCTCGTGGAAGGCCGCCTCCGCGCCATCCCCACCCGCCGCGAGAAACGCCTGGTGGTCCTGGACTACATAGCCCGCGTCTTCGAACCCGGCGTCCGCTACCCCGAGAAAGACGTCAACGTCGCCCTCCGCGCCTTCCACGACGACTACGCCGCCCTGCGGCGCTACCTCGTGGACGAGGGCATGCTCGCCCGCGCCCACAACGTCTACTGGCGCACCGGCGGCTCGGTGGACGTCTGACGGCCGCGGCACGTCCCCGCGGAGGCGTCGCTCACCGTGCGGACGACTGGCCGGGTACGGACGGGGTGTTGTAGGCGCCGGAGTGGTAGATGAGCGGCTGGTGATCCCCGATTGCCGCGGCGCCGACGACCCGGGCCACGATGAGGTGGTGATCGCCGACGGGCAGGCGGCGGTCGATCAGGGCGCGCAGGTAGGTCGGCGCGTCGTCGAGCAGTGGCTCCCCGGTGGCGAGCCGGGACCACCGGGTCGGCGGAGCGAACCGGTCGATCCCGCTGGTCGCGAATCGCTGCGCGATCTGATGCTGGTCCGCCGCGAGGAAGTGGACCACGATGCTCTCCGCGGCGGCCAGTGCCGGCCAGCTGGAGGCGGTGGTGGACAGCCCGAAGGTGAGCAGGGGCGGGTTGAGGGATGCCGATGTCAGGGATGTCGCCGTGAAGCCGACCGGCCCGGGTCCCGCGTCCGCGGTGATGACGACGACTCCGGCCGCGTGCCGACGGAACGCGGCCCGGAAGGTGGCGGTGTCGATGTCGCTTTCGGGCCCGGCCGGTGGCGGCTGCTGTGCCGCGGGGACGGTGGCGCCCGGCAGGTGGCCGTTCGGCAGGGCGCGCGCCCTGTGGTTGTCGCCCGGAGTGGTCACCGAGTGGTCGCATGACATGACAGGTACTCCAAACTGGCCACCGGGCGTCGACGGACCCCCGCGGTGGCTGAAAGGGTTCAGATCGGCGGTCGCGAACCGCTTCGAGCTCGGGCGAGGGGTCAACGGCGGCGGCTGCTCGGCGCGCACGGGAGGTCGACCAGCGAGCGGGTGGTCGGCGCGACAGATCTCGCCATACCTCTAATTTCCTACACGGAAGATTGGTATTCAAGGGCCGGGGGGTGCCGGCGATCGGCCGCTCCGGCGAGTTTCCGCGCATCCACCCCTCCCGGGAATAGGACTCTAATCTCTACTATTCATGTAGGAATAGAAGCCATATCGAGAGGAGCGACATGCCGAGGGCGTACACGTACACCGAGCACGGCGGGCCCGAGACCGAAGCCTTCGCCGACCTTCCCCGGCCGGTTCCCGGTCCTGGTCAGCTCCTCGTCGCGGTGAAGGCGGCGGGGGTCAACCCCGTCGACTGGAAGCGGAGGGCGGGCTACCTTCCCCCCGGCGCGCCGGCGCCCGAGCTGCCGGCCGTCCTCGGCGGTGAGGTCGCCGGGGTGGTCGAGGAGGTCGGGGACGGCGTCGAAGGGTTCGGGCCCGGTGACGCGGTGTTCGGCAACCCTCTCACCGGTGGCTACGCGGAGTACACGCTGCTGCCGGTCGAGCTGACCGCGCACAAGCCCGACGCCGTGTCGTTCGCGGACGCCGCCACGTTGCCCATCGCGGCCGCCACCGCCTACGACGGCCTCTACCAGCTAGGACTGGCCCCCGGCGACACACTGCTGATCGTCGGCGTCGGCGGCGGGGTTGGCGTGGCCGCGGCGCAGATCGCCCGCAACGCCGGGCTCCGGGTGATCGGCACCGCGAGCGCGGCGAAGAAGGACTTCGTCGAGGAGCTCGGCGTGGTCCACGTCGAGCCGGGCCCGGACGTCGCCGGCCGCGTGCGGGCCGCCGCCCCCGACGGAGTCGACGCGATCTACGACCTGGTCGGCGGGGACGCGCTGGTAGCGGTGGCCGGTCTCCTCGACGACCCCTCGAAGCTGATCACCGCCGCCGACCGGGACACCGTGGCGCGGCTCGGCGGTTCCCCCGTGGCGCGCAAGCGCGACCGCGAGGTGCTGGAGGCGGTGGCGCGGCTCGTCGCGCAGGGCGTGCTGCGGCCGTACGTGACCGCGACCTTCCCGCTCGACGAGGCGGCCGAGGCGCTGCGGGCGGTGGAGGCCGGTCACGCGCGGGGCAAGATCCTCATCGAGGTGGCCGGGTGAGCGGATCCCACCCGCTGGACAACCCCGCCTGGTCGTCCCTGACCGGGCCGCACGCGCACCTGGCCGAACGGCGCGGCAACGTGCTGCGCTACCCGGTCGACGTCTCCCCGTTCATCGCATTGCCGGGGGAGCCGGAGGCCGCCGACTGGGACGAGGCGGCGGCGATGGCCGGTCCCGGCGCTCTGATCCCGTTCGCCGGCGCGAGCGTCCCGCCGCCGGGCGGGTGGGACGTGCCGGTCAGCGGGAGGGGGGTTCAGTTCGTCGGCGACGGCGTGGCCGCCCGGCCGGACGGCGAGGCCGTCCGGCTGGGCGCCGCGGACGTGCCGGAGATGCTGGCCCTCGCCGCGCGCACCAGGCCGGGGCCGTTCCTGCCCCGCACGGTCGAGCTCGGCACCTATCTCGGCATCCGGCGCGGCGGCGCGCTGGTCGCGATGGCCGGGGAGCGGATGCACCCGCCGGGCTGGAGAGAGATCAGCGCGGTCTGCACCGACGAGGCGTTCCGGGGCCAAGGGCTCGCGACCCGGCTGGTGCTCGCCGTCGCCGCCGGCATCCGGGACCGAGGGGAGAAGCTCTTCCTCCATACGGGCGCCGCCAACACCGACGCCATCCGCCTGTACGAGTCGCTCGGATTCCGGCTCCGCCGGACCGTCTCGTTCTTCTCCGCGCGCGTTCCAGGAGAGGCGCCGGCCGGTGCGGCGGCGTCCGCCCGGTCCGGGATCCGGTGAGTGACCCGGGCAGGGGCGGAGGTCCGCCGGTCAGGGAGCGCTCGCGTCCTGAGGGTGTTCCGGGGTCTCGCACTCCAGGGGGACGGCGGCGCTCCTGACCAGGTCGAGCTGCACCGTCTGGCGGGGCAGGACCGCGTCCAGCAGCCAGTTGCCCGCGATGCGCAGGCGGCCGCCGGGGACGGACAGCAGGTGGTAGCCGCGGGTGACGACCTTGGCGGGGAGGCCGGACAGCGGGACGCCGAGGGGGTTGGCGGCGGCCTTGGCGCCGGCCAGGTCGACCACGAAGCCCAGGTCGTGGTGCTTGTAGGGGCGGCGTTCCGCGCGGCCGTAGGAGGCGGCGACGTTGTCCGCCACCCGGGTGCCCTGGCGGGTGGCGTGCTGGGCCGTCATCGCGGTGAGCTCGCCGGGGCGGGTCAGGTCCGGGACCGCGGCCGCGTCGCCGCAGGCGAAGATCTCGGGGTGGCCGGGGACGGTGAGGTACTCGTCGGTGCGCAGGCGGCCCTGGTCGGTGGGCAGGCCCAGTGACTCGATGAGCGGGTCGGGGCGCACGCCGACGCACCACACCAGGGAACGGGTCGGCACGAACTCCCCGTCGGAGAGCTTGACGCCCTCGTGGGTGGCCTCGGCGACGCTGGTGCGGGTGCGGATCTCCACGCCCCGGCCGACGAGCGTCTCGTGCGCGGTGCGCGACAGGCGTTCGTCCAGCTCGGGCAGGATGCGCGGCGCGACGTCCACCAGGATCCACCGCAGCGGCTGCCCGCGCAGGCCGGGGCGGCGGCGCAGGATGTCCAGGGTGAGCAGCTGGCCGTGCGCGGCGACCTCGGTGCCGGTGTAGCCGGCGCCGACCACGACGAACGTGCAGCGGGCCGTCCGCTCGTCCGGCTCGTCGGCGGCCTCGGCCAGTTCGAGCTGGCGGATCATGTGGTCGCGCAGGTACAACGCCTCGGCGAGGCTGCGGAACCCGTGGGCGTGCTCGGCGACACCCGGCACGGGCAGCAGCTTGTTGACGCTGCCGACCGCGACGATCAGCCGGTCGTAGCGGAGCTCGCGGTGCCCGCCCTCGGCGTCGGTGCACAGCACCCGGCGGGCCGCGACGTCCACCGAGTCGACGTTCGCCAGCAGGTGCCGCACCCCCCGGCAGCTACCGGCCAGCGGGACGGCCACCTTGCGCGGGTCCAGGATCCCGGACGCGACCTCCGGGAGCAGCGGCAGGTAGAGGAAGTAGTCGTAGGGATTGACGAGCACGATCTCGATGGCGCCCCTGGCCAGGCGGGACAGCCGCCGCGCGGCGGTGAACCCGGCGAACCCTCCGCCGGCGATGACGACTCGCTCGCGATTGGCCATGGCCGTCCCTTCTGTAGCCGGGCGAATCCCACCAAGGTCCGCCGTACCCACCGGACCGGCGGGGAACCACCGACCCGGATGCCCAAGATCTTCGTCCTCCCGGCGCGGCACCGCCAGACCCCGCCGCCGCGCGGAAGGTGAACAGGCCGCGACGGCCGCTGTGATGCGGGGGTAACGGCTTTTTGTTCCGGGGGAAACGGTCCGGCAACGGCGGGCGCCTCGAATGGGGTGGACGCTGAATCGGCGGCGGCGGCTTTTTCCCAGGGAGGCTCGCATGCCCGGCATCCACCCCCACCCGGCACCCGCGGGACCCGCGCGGTGAGCGGACGCCGTCACGCGGTCGTGGTCATCGGCGCCGGGCAGGCGGGCCTGTCCATGAGCCACTGCCTCACCCGGCGCGGCGTCGACCACGTGGTGCTGGAACGCGACCGGGTCGGCCACGAGTGGCGGGCCCGCAGGTGGGACTCGTTCTGCCTGGTCACCCCCAACTGGCAGTGCCGCCTCCCGGGCTTCCCCTACGCGGGGACCGACCCGGACGGCTTCATGCGCCGCGACGAGATCGTCCGCTACCTGGAGGACTACGCCGCGTCGTTCGGCCCCCCGGTGCTGGAGGGCGTCACCGCGACCCGCCTCACCGCGTCCGGCACCGGGTTCGAGCTGGAGACCGGCGCCGGCACGATCGGCGCGGGGCAGGTGGTGGTGGCGACCGGGCCGTACCAGGAGCCGGTGATCCCCCGCATGGCCGAGCGGATCCCGCCGGGCGTCACGCAGATCCACTCGGGTGACTACCGCGACCCCGGCGCCCTGCCGCCGGGGGAGGTGCTGGTGGTCGGCAGCGGCCAGTCCGGCTGCCAGATCGCCGAGGACCTGCACCTGGCGGGGCGGCGCGTCCACCTCGCCGTCGGGTCCGCGCCCAGGGTCTCCCGGTTCTACCGGGGCAGGGACGTGGTCGCGTGGCTCGACCTCATGGGGTACTACGAGCGGCCCATCGAGTCGTTCGCCGACCACGACGCGATCCGGGCCCGCGCCAACCACTACGTCACCGGACGGGACGGCGGGCGGGACATCGACCTGCGGGCCTTCGCCCGGGACGGCATGCGGCTGTACGGCAGGCTGGCCGGGGTCGGGGACGGCCGGTTCACGTTCGGCGGCGGCCTGGAGCGCGACCTGGACCACGCCGACGCCGTCAGCGACGGCGTCAAGGACTCCATCGACGCCTTCGTCGCCGACCACGGCATCCAGGCCCCGGCCGAGCCCAGGTACGTCCCGGTCTGGCGGCCCGAGGGCACGCCGGACCACCTGGACACCGCCCGGGTCGCCGCGGTCGTCTGGTGCACCGGCTTCCGGCGCGACTACCGCTGGATCAGGGTGCCGGTGTTCGACGGCACCGGCTACCCCTCCCACCACCGCGGCGTCACCCGCGTGCCCGGCCTGTACTTCCTCGGGCTCCCGTGGCTGCACACCTGGGGCTCGGGCCGGTTCTCCGGCGTCGCCGCCGACGCCGAGCACCTGGCCAGGCACATCGGCTCGTCCGGCCACCACGCGCCCCGGCCCGCCGCGGCGCCGTCCGGCCACCACTACTTCGTCCATCCCGAACTGCTGGGGACGTGAACGCCATGGTCTTCGACGCGCACCGCCACATCGGTGTGCTGCCCGCGTACCCCTTCTACGGCGGCCCCCCGGTGAACCCGGACGTCACCGCGCGGGGAACCGTGGACCAGCTCATGGAAGACCTGTACGACGAGGGCACCGAACGGGCCCTGGTGCTGCCCAACTACGGCGTGCCCGACCCGGAGGTGGCGTTCGGCTTCAACGAGCTGTGCGTCGAGGCCGCCTCGCGCGACGACCGCATCCGCTGCGGCCTGTGGGTGTCGCCCCGGCCCGAGGACGCCGGCCGCACCGAACAGGCCCTGAAGCTCGCGGGGGAGCGCGGCGTGCGCGCGCTGAAGCTCAGCTTCCTGCTCGGCGGCCGTCCCACCGACCCGGCCTGCCGCCCCATGCTGGACCGCGTCTTCGCCGCCGCCCGCGAGCACGACCTGATCGTGCACGTGCACACCTCGCCCGGCGCGGCCTCCGACATCGACGAGGTCGGGAACCTGGTCGAGTGGTACGGCGACCAGGTGGCCGTCCACCTGGTGCACTTCGGCGGCGGCATGAGCGGCCACATCAAGCTGGCCGGTTCCCGTTTCTTCGACTGGATCGCCGCGGGCAAACGCGTCTACACCGACCTGTCCTGGGCGATCGGCTTCACCCCGCGCTGGCTGTGCGAGGAGATCGGCCGCCGCGGCTTCGGCCACGACCGCGTGCTGTTCGCCAGCGACGAGCCGTGGGGCGACTTCGTGGGGGAGCGCGCCCGCCTCGGCGCCGCCGTCGGCGACGGCGAGCTCGCCCGCCTGATCTTCCGCGACACCTTCGAGAAGCTCTACGCCTGACCCCTCACCGGGTTCCTCCGACCCCGGGCAAACGAACAAGGAGCGCCATCCATGCCGGACCTGACCGACCTCGAGAAGCAGAGCCTCACCGAGATCCCGCACCCGTCGCTGCCCCAGGGCTCCAGCCTGTACGGCGGCACCAAGGTGTTCCCCGACTACCAGGCCGAGAACGGCGAGAGCTACTTCACGCTGGTGCACGGCATCGCGCACGAGTCGTCGGTGAGCTTCGTCGCGATCCTGCAGGCCACCCGGGCGCTGCGCAAGGGCTTCGAGTCGGCCATCTACTTCTACGGCCCCGGCTCGCTGAACTGCCTGGCCACCCGCGGCTTCCCCACCACCGGCAACTCCGCGTTCCCCGGCGAGCACAACATCAACAACTCGCTGAAGACGTTCATCGAGGAGGGCGGCAAGGTCTACTGCTGCCGGTTCGGCCTGTCCCTGCACGGCGCCCGCGAGGAGGACCTCATCGAAGGCGTCATCCCCACCCACCCGCTCGACGTCCAGGACGCCCTGATCCACTACGGCCGCAAGGGCGCGATCATCAACTCGACCTACATGTTCTAGGAGGTCACGTGAGCGTCGGTACCAGGGTCGATGTGGCGATCCGGGGCGTGCGCGTGGACGCCCCCGTGCGCCGCGCGGGCGGGGCCGGGCCCAGCGACGACGGGCACCTGCTGCTCGGCGGGGCGGGCGCCGCGATCCCGCTCGACCCGGCGAGCCCGTACGTGGTCCGCGACGGCAGCCTGTGGCTGGGCGACGCCGACCTCGGCATCCCGGCCAGGCCGGTGGACCGGCCGCGGTTCTACGACCTGGTCACCGAGGACGGCGTGCCGTACGAGCGGCTCGCCCGGCTGCACGGCGCCGACGTGCTCGCCACCACCGTCGTGCAGACCTGCGTGCGGTACGGCGAGGCCGACCGCTGCCGGTTCTGCACCGTGGAGGAGTCCCTGCGGGCCGGCGCCACCGTGGCCGCCAAGACCCCCGAGCAGCTCGCCGAGGTCGCCGAGGCCGCGGTGCGCCTGGACGGGGTGCGGCAGATGGTGATGACCACCGGCACCACCGCCGGGCCGGACCGCGGCGCCCGCGTGCTGGCCCGCGCGGTGCGGGCCGTGCTGCGCGCGGTGCCCGGCCTGCCGATCCAGGTGCAGTGCGAGCCGCCCGCCGACCTGGCGTGGCTCGCGGTGCTCCACGAGGCCGGGGCCACCGCGATCGGCATCCACGCCGAGTCCCTGGACGAACAGGTGCGCCGCGCCTGGACACCGGGCAAGGCCGCGGTGCCGCTCACGGCGTACGAGGCGGCCTGGGACGAGGCGGTCCGGCTGTTCGGCCGCAACCGCGTCTCCACGTACCTTCTGGTCGGCCTCGGCGAGGACCCCGACGAGCTGGTGGACGGCGCGGCGCGGCTGGTGGCGCGCGGCGTCTACCCGTTCGTGGTGCCGTTCCGCCCGCTGAAGGACTCCCTGGCCGCCCGCGACGGCGCCACCCCGCCGGACCCCCGGGTCGTCCGCGACGTCACCGAACGGGTCGCCGCCCTGCTGCGCGCCGCCGGCATGACCGGCGCCGCCCAGCAGGCGGGCTGCGCCGCCTGCGGCGCCTGCTCGGCTCTCCCCGCGGCGGGCGCCTGACCATGCGCCAAGCCTCGTTCCCCCTGTTCCCCGGGCTCCCGTTCCCCCCTGACGGGCCGATCTGCGACGCGCTGCTGGGGGAGGCGCGGCCGTACTTCATGATCGAGGAGGCGGACGAGGGCGGGGTGGCCGCCTACCGGGCGCTGCGCAAGAGGGTGTTCGTCGTGGAACAAGGGCTGTTCCCGCGGCACGACCTGGACGAACGGGACGAGGACCCGCGCACCGTCGTGCTGGTCGCCAGGGACCGCGCCGGGTCGGTGATCGGCGGGGTGCGGCTCGGCCCGGCCCGCGGCGGGCCGGACATCGGGTGGTGGCACGGCGGGCGGCTCATCGTGCGGCCCACCGACCGGGGCGGCGCCGGGGTCGGCCCCGCGCTGGTCCGTGCCGCCTGCGCCAGGGCCGAGGCCGCCGGGGCGCTGCGCTTCGAGGCCACCGTGCAGGCCCGCGCCGAGCGGCTGTTCGCCCGCCTCGGCTGGCACGCCGTCCGCCCGGTGACCCTCATGGGACGGCCGCACGTCCTGATGCGCCGCCCCATGGGCCGGATCGCCGCGCTGGTGGCGGCCACCAAGCAGCCCCTCGGCCCGCTGCTCGCCGGGTTCCACCTCGGCGGCCCGGGGTTCGTCGGCGACGACGGCGCCCCGGTGCCCGGCAGCGACCTGGTGGCGGCGTGCGACGCGATCCTGCCCGCCATGGTGGAACGCGACCCCGACTGGGCGGGCTGGTGCTCGGTCCTGGTCAACCTCAACGACCTGTCCGCGATGGGCGCCGCGCCGGTCGGCCTGCTGGACGCGGTCGGCGCCAAGGACGCCGCGGCCGCCGCCCGGGTGCTCGGCGGCCTGCGCCGCGCCGCCGAGGCGTACGGCGTGCCCGTGCTCGGCGGGCACACCCAGCTCGGCGTGCCCGCAGCCCTCGCGGTGACCGCGCTCGGCCGCACCACCGACCCGGTGCCCGGCGGCGGGGGCCTCCCCGGCCACCGCCTGCGCCTCACCGCCGACCTCGGCGGCGGCTGGCGCCCCGGGTACACCGGCCGCCAGTGGGACTCCACGAGCCACCGCCGCACCCCCGAACTGCGGGCCATGCTGGACGCGGTGGCCGCCGCCCGTCCCGCCGCCGCCAAGGACGTCTCCATGTCCGGCATCGCGGGCACCCTCGGCATGCTCGCCGAGGCCTCCGGCTGCGGCGCCGTTCTGGACGTCGCCGCCCTGCCCCGGCCGGACGGGGTGGCCATGGGCGACTGGCTCACCTGCTTCCCCGGCTTCGCGATGCTGACCGCCGCCCCGCCGTCCCACCCGGGCCTTTCCGCCGGCCCCGCCGCCGGCGCCGTCTGCGGCGAGCTCACCCGTACCCCCGGCGTCCGCCTGCGGTGGCCGGACGGCGAGCTGACCGACGCCCTGACCACCCCCGCGACGGGCCTCGGGCCGGCGGACCCATGACCGGCGCCGCGCGGAGGCTGGACGGCGAGGCCGAGACGACGAGAAGGGCTGGGCGATGACGATACGCATGGCCGCCGTGGCGGCACCGTTCGACAGGGACGTCGAGGGCTGCTTCGCCCGGGTGGAACGGCTGGTGGCCGCCGCCCGCGCCGACGGGGTGCGGCTGCTCGCGCTGCCCGAGGCGTGCCTCGGCGGGTACCTGCACAGCATGGACGGCGACCCGTCCGACACGCCGCCCGCGCTGGACCCCGGCGGCCCGGAGATCCGGCGGCTGGCCGCGCTGGCGGGCGACATGGTGGTGTGCGCCGGGTTCTGCGAGGCGGCCGGGGACCTGCGGTACAACAGCGTGGCGTGCGTGACCGGCGACGGCGTGCTCGGCGTGCACCGCAAGGTCCACCAGCCGCTCAGCGAGGACGCCCTGTTCGCGGCCGGTGACGGTTTCGCCGCCTTCGACACGCCGGTCGGGCGGCTCGGCATGATGATCTGCTACGACAAGGCGTTCCCCGAGTCGGCCCGCTCTCTGGCCCTGGACGGCGCCGAGATCGTGGTCTGCGTCTCGGCCTGGCCCGCCAGCCGCACCGACCCCGCCCCCGACCTGGCCGACGACCGCTGGACCCGCCGCTTCGACCTGTTCGACCAGGCCCGCGCCCTGGAGAACCAGGTGGTCTGGCTGTCGGCCAACCAGTCCGGCACCTTCGGCAGCCTCCGCTTCGTCGGCAGCGCCAAGATCGTCGGCCCCGGTGGCGAGATCCTGGCCCGCACCGGCGTGGACGGCGGCACCGCCACCGCCGAACTCGACGTCCCCGCCACCCTCACCACCGCCCGCCGCTCCATGGGCCACCTCCGCGACCGCCGCCCCGCCGCCTACCTCGCCCCCGCCTTCCCGGCCGCCCCCGCGCCCGTGCCCGGCACCGGCCCCGCGTCCCGTACCGCTCCCGCGTCCGGTGTGGACGGCGCGGCAGCGGCGGCGGCCGTGGGGTCCTGAGCGGTGGTGCGCATCGCGGCGGCCTCCGCGCACTTCGGCCGGGACCTGGAGTTCGACCTGCAACGCGTCGCCAAGCTGATAGGCGACGCGCGGGCCGCCGGGGCCGCGCTGCTGGTGCTGCCGGACGCCACCCTCGGCGGCTACCTCGCCGACCTGCGCCACCCCGACCCCGACGCGCTGCCGCCCGCCCTCGACCCCGGCGACCCCGTCTTCAAACGGATGGCGGGCCTGGCGGGCGAGATGGTGGTCTGCGCCGGCTACTGCGAGGCCGACGGCGCCGACCGCTACAACGCCGCCGTGTGCCTGACCGGCGACGGCGTCCTCGGCCGCCACCGCAAGGTCCACCTCCCCGCCGGTGAGATCACCGCCTACGCCCCCGGCGACCGCTTCGACGCCTTCGACACCCCCGTGGGCCGCGTCGGCATGCTCATCGACTACGACAAGACCTTCCCCGAGTCGGCCCGCTCGCTGGCCCTCGACGGCGCCGAGATCCTGGCCTGCCTGTCCGCCTGGCCCACCAGCATCACCAACCGCGCCCCCCGCATGACCCAGGACCGCCAGTCCCGCCTCTTCGACCTGTACGACCGCGCCCGCGCCGCCGAGAACCAGGTCGTCCTGGCCTCCTCCAACCAGACCGGCGCCATGGGCGGCATGCGCTTCCTCGGCCAGGCCAAGGTGGTCGGCCCCGGCGGCGAGATCCTCGCGCGCACCTGGTCCAAGGCCGGCCTCGCCGTGGCCGAGGTGGACGTCCCCACCGAGATCGCCCGTGCCCGCCGCGTCCTGAACCACCTGGCCGAACTCCGCCCCGGGAGCTACCGGTGAGGATCGCCCTGCTGACGTACTCGACCAAGCCGCGCGGCGGCGTGGTGCACACGCTGAGCCTGGCCGAGGCGCTGGCCGCCGCCGGGCAGGACGTCACCGTCTGGACGCTCGCCCGGGGCGGCGACGGCGGTTTCTTCCGCGCCGTCGACCGCGCCGTGCGGCAGGTCATCGTCCCGTTCCGCGACATCCCGGGCGAGAGCGTGGGGGACCGGGTGCTGCGCTCCATCGCGGTGATGCGCGCGGCGTTCGACCCCCGGGGCTACGACGTCGTGCACGCCCAGGACTGCATCAGCGCCAACGCCGTCGAGGACTGCGTGCGGACCGTCCACCACATCGACCACTTCACCACCCCCGAGCTGATCGCCTGCCACGAACGGGCCATCGCCCGCCCGCACACCCACGTCTGCGTCTCCGCCGCCGTCGCCCGCGAACTGGCCGCCGGCTGGGGCATCGCCGCCACCGTCATCCCCAACGGCGTCGAGGCCGAGCGCTTCGCCGAGGCCGCCCGCCACGCCGACCTCCGCTGGCGCGCCCGCTTCGGCCGCTACGTCCTCACCGTCG
The DNA here is from genome assembly GCF_042658925.1 of Sphaerisporangium aureirubrum. Lineage (NCBI taxonomy): Bacteria > Bacillati > Actinomycetota > Actinomycetes > Streptosporangiales > Streptosporangiaceae > Sphaerisporangium > Sphaerisporangium aureirubrum. The sequence goes on along the minus strand of NZ_JBHSRF010000017.1, from coordinate 25,502 downwards.
GCGGCATAGAACCCCGCAAGGGCTCCATGGACCTCCTGGAGGCCTACGCCCTCCTGACCGACACCGACCCCGACCTCCGCCTGGTCGTCGCCGGCGGCGAGACCCTGTTCGACTACCGCGACTACCGCACCGCCTGGGACCGCCGCGCCGCCGCCCTCGGCGTCGACCCGGTCGTCCTCGGCCGCGTCGGCCACGACGACCTCCCAGGCCTGGTCGCGTCCGCCGCCGTCTTCGCCTTCCCCTCCCTCAAGGAGGGCTTCGGCCTCGCCGCCATGGAGGCCCTGGCCGCCGGCGTCCCCCTGGTGACCCGCGACCTGGCCGTCTTCCGCGAGGTCTTCACCCCCGCCGCCCGCTTCGCCACCACCCCTCGCGACTTCGCCGAATCCATGCACCACGCCATGACCACCCCCGACCCCACCCGCCGCACCGCAGGCAGAGAACTGGCCGCCCGCCACACCTGGCCCACCGCCGCCGCGAAGCACATCAGGCTGTACAAGGCCCTCTGAACACATCACCCATCCGGCCACGGCGACGGGCGGACCGCTGAGGCCGCGTCGTGGGAGAGTCCCCGCCGACGACCGCCGCCGCCGCGACGCACCGGCTTGACGGCACCGGCGTTCGGAACGCACGCCGTTCCGGGACGCCGCGGCGGCGCGGTGGTCACTGGGTGGCGGCGGTGCGCAGGGTGTGGAACTGCGTGAGGAGCGCGGGGTCGCCGGAGAGGCGCACGGCGTCGTCGCCCGTCCGGTTCCAGAGCCACAGCAGGAGCGGTGCGGGCTCACCGCTGACCAGGGCGTCGCCGTCGAAGCCGGTGGCGGCCTCCTGCACCTCGATCCCCTTGGGGGTGGCCCGGACGCTCCAGGCGTGATGTCCGGTGGCGACGGTGACGACGCGCTCGTCGGGCGCGTCGAGCAGGGTGCCGTAGTCCTCCCGCCAGACGACGCTCCCGTAGCCCATGAACAGCTTCAGCATCTCGTCCACCCCGTCGAAGGCGAGATCGCCGGGCACGGGGGAGACGTCCCCGCCCAGCGCCAGCTCCGCGTCCACGCGGTGGATGACGGTCTCCTGGGTCATCCGCCGGATCCAGAACCCGACCGTCTGGTCGGGCTCATGCCAGGTGGCCGCGTGGTCCCCGGGGGCGCGCCCCTCGAAGGTTCCGGTCAGCGTGGCGTACATCTCGTCCAGCAACGCCACCGACCCCGGCTGGACCGTCTCCGGCGGCCAAGGCTTGGGAGAGACCCCGAGCCGGATGGACTCGGCCTTGTGCAGATAGACATAACCAACATGCTGCGCGAGGTCGGCCACCGTCCACTCCGGGCACGAAGGCACCCGCGTCGCGAGATCGCCGGCACCGACGGCCGCCCGCAGCAGGGCGAACTCGTCCTCAAGGTGGCTGAGAAAGCGTGAGGTTTCCATACCCCCATCGAACCAGCCCGCCCGGGCGACCGCCTCCGATATCCCGCCACCCGGCGGCGGATCACGCCGGAGTGTGCTCCTGGTCGTACGCGGCGGCGACCCGCTTGGGAACGGCCATGCGCCACGCGTCCACGAGCAACTCCCGCAACTCGTCCCGGGTCACGGCCGAGAGCCGGACCACGATCCACTGATAACGCATGTTGGCCGCGTCCGGCATCAGGAACTTCTCAGGCTCGGCCGCGACCGCCGCCTCACGCTCCTCCTTGGGAAAGCCACACCCCATCAACGTCTCGTCCCGGGACAACGTGGCGTACACGATGCGCCCGACGTTGAACTTGACGCGGTCGCGCACCAGCCTCTCGATGGTGCGCGGCAGGGACATGGCCATCTGCCGCACGTCGTCGGCGGTGATCGGCGGCTCTGTAGCAGTCACGGGCGACACGGTAGCGGCCCCCACCGACAGAACCGGATCGCTCATCTCAGCGTGGAGGACACCAGCTGCGGACGGCCCGCGCCGAGGAAGAAGATGCCCGGGAAGCCCTTGGTCTCGAAGCCGGCGCTGCGGTTGCGACGGAACGCCGAGTGCTCGATCCGCAGCGTCCCGGTGCGGTCGTTGCTGACGAAGAAGACGGCCCCGCCGCCCTCCCTGGCCGTGTTGTCGGTCACGACCGAACCGGCGATCCGCACGGTGAACCGGTTGCCGTCGGTGTAGATCGCCCCGCCGCTGCCGCCGCCGGGGGTGCCCCCGCGCGCCGGGTTGGCTCCCCGTCCGATCGCCTTGTTGTGCGTGAACACGCTGTTCAGCACCACCCACGACACGCCGATGCTGCTCAGCGCCCCGCCGTTGGAGCACACCCCGCCCTGCCCCGCCGCGCCGCCGAAGGTGCTCTTGACGACGTACACCGGCAGATCCCGCCACTGGTCCAGCACCCGCACCGCCGCCCCGCCCACATCCGGCCCCGTCGCGTCACACCGGTTGCGGGCGAAGCCGGAGTTCACCACCTTGAACCGCCCACCACGCACGAACACGGCCCCACCTCCGCCGCCCTCGGCCCGCTCCCCGGTCGCGTTCCCGTCCGCGAACCTGATGTTCTGCACCGTCAGCTGCGGCCACTGCTGGTCGTCGCAATGCGACGTCGTCCACACCTGCGCCTTGTCGCAGGTGTTCATGTACAGGATCCGCCGCTTCCCCCCGCCGCTCAGCGTCACCTTGCCACCGCCGTCCAGCACCACCCGCTTGCTGGTGTTCCGCACCTTGGCCGTCGCCCGCATCACGATCGTCACGGCCTTGGCCCCGCACGCGAACCGGATCAGCCCGCCCTTGGCCACCGCCGCCACCACCGCCGCCGACGTGCAACTCGCGGGCGTCCCGTTCCCCACCACCCGGTCGGGCCGCGAGGTATTCACCGCCCGCCCGTCCGCCGGCACCGCGGCCCTCCCCGCGGGATTCCCCGGTCCCGCGGCGGCCCCTTGAGCACTCACCGGAACGGCGAGACCCGCCAGGACCATGACGATCACGACAGCAGCACGGCTCATCAGCACGCCCGCGATGCTACTGCGGCGCTTCCTGCACATCACTCCCTTTCGCGTATTTCATCACCCCGGTGCCCGTGGCTCACTTCCAGAGACCGGTGGCGACGGTGGTGTGACCACGCACCTGGAGGACCTCCCGGAAGTCCCGCTGGCGGTGCGGGACGCCGTGCACGAGCATGATCTCCCGGGGCCCGGTCTCCTCGGCGATGTCCAGCAGCCCGCGCCTGTCGGCGTGGGCCGACAGACGCATCATCTCGACCCGGGCCCGCAGCGGGACGTTCGTGTCCCGGCCGCCGTCGTGGAGGGTCAGGTGGGACGCCCGGCCGCCGGCGAGCCTGAGTAGGGCCGCGCCCCCGGACTCCTCGTCCTGGTAGCCCGACAGGAACAACGCGCTGTGCGCCTCCGGCAGGATCTGGGCGGCCCATTGCACCGCCGGCCCTCCGGTGAGCATGCCCGACGTGGTGATCACGACTCCCGAGGTGAACCGCCGCAGGTCGGCGGGACGGCGGGCGCGGGCCACGTTGCCCCCGAAGATCTGCAAGGGGGCGGGCGCGGCTGCCGTCAGGCGCTCGAAGGACGCCGTGACGTCGGCGGCCATGCCGTCCACCAGCACGGGGACGTGCGGCAGGTGGGTGCGCATGAGCAGGGCGATCTCCTGCGCGCGGCCCAGCGCGAACGCGGGGATGAGCACGCGCCCGCCCGCGGCGCAGACCTCCGACACCGCCTTGACCAGATCGCCGACCCGGGTCTCCCGCGGCGCGTGGTCCTCGGCGCAGCACGTGGACTCCATGACGAGCAGATCGGCGTCCAGCGCGGAACCGGGCAGCCGGTAGCCGTCCACGGTCTCCTGCCGGAACCCGGAGATGTCCCCGGTGACCACCACCCGCTGCTCGCCGGCCCGCACCACGACCCCCGCCGCCCCGAGGACGTGCCCGGCGGGGAACAGTTCGACCGTGACGTCCCCGATCACCCGCTCGACCCCGACCGGCACCTCCTCGCAGCGCCGCACCGCCTCCTCGACGTCCTCGCGCCCGTACAGCGCCTCACCCGCCGCCCCCCAGTCGCGGTGCAGACGCCCTCGGTCGCGCATGAGCCGCGCCGAGTCCGCCCACATGCGCGGCATCAGGAACGTGGTCTCCGGGGTGGCGAGGATGCGCAGTCCCGGCAGGCGGGCCGCCAGGGCGGGCACGTACCCGCAGTGGTCGACGTGCGCGTGGGTCACCACGACGGCGTCCGGCGGCATCCCCGGCAACACGTGCGCGATGTCGCCCGGCGGCTGCGCGGGATCGCCCGGCCGCAGTCCCGCGTCGACGAGCAGGCGGGTCTCCCCGGCCTCCACCAGCACGCACGATCCGCCGATCTCGGTCCCCCCGCCGAGGGGGTGGACGGTGAGACCGCGCTCCCTGACGACGCCGGCCCGGGGCACGCCGGACGGGGGCGGTGGCGCGACGATCGCCTGTAGCGCCGCGACCAGCGCCTCGGGCGTGATCCCGGCCGCCGACGCCGCCACCGCGAGCGCCGGGTCGTGCGGGTCCGCCGCGGCCGGCGGCGGGTTGCGGGGATCACGGGCCTCGGCCCCGCCCTCGGCCGCCGGGCGCCGCAACGACCGCAGCAGCCCGGTGGCCAGCGCACGCGGATCCCCGGCCCGCCGGTGCAAAGCCGACACCTGGGTGTCGAGCTCCTCGGCCCGCCGCTCCGCGTCGGCGAGCGCCACCTCGGCGGCGCTCAGCGCGAGCGCCGCCTGCTCGCGGCGGGCGCTCTCGATCCTCAGCTTGTCCCCCGACTGCTGTAAGCGGTCCTGGTAACGCCTACGCAGCCTCTCCCGCGCCGCGTCGTCCCTGGCGAACTGTTCGGCCACCCGCACCCCCGCCCGCGCGGTCCCGCCGTGCGGCGACAGCAGCAACGCGGCGAGCACGGCCTCCCGTGGCCGGTCACGCGGGATCCGCGGCCCGGCCCGCCGTACGGCCGCCCGCAGCGAGGGCACCTCGACCAGGGCGTCGAGGATCATCTGGCGGTGCTCGACGGCGAAGGTGCCGACGTCGAGTCCCTGCCCGGCCAGGCCCGGTCGCGCCAGCATGATCCCGGCCGCCGCCCGCAGAACGGGCAGCGCCGGATCGGGGTTCACCGCGACCGCCCCATCCACTGGGTGGCCCTCAGCAGCACCGTCTCGAGCCGGAGGGCCCCTTCCTCCAACGGCACGAGGGCGCCGAGGATCCTGAGCACCTCGACCAGGTCGGCGGTGGAGAGGTAACCCTCCTCGCGGAGGCTCGCCGGGGACAGCGGATCGGCCTCGGAGACGCTCACCGCGGCGAGGAACTCGGCGATGTCCTGCGGTGACGAGGGCGGCCCGCCCAGGGCGACGAGCGATTCCCAGGCCGCCGCGACCGCCCTTCCCGAGAGCACGCCGGTGGATCGCACGAAATGGTGGGGTTCCTGCTCCAGGAACGTCCGGCAGGCCGCCAGCGCGTGTTCCCGGTCGGCGTCGCCGGCGGTCAGCCCCTGGATCACTTTGCTGATCAGCACGGGCCACCCGCCGGTGACCCCCAGCAGCGCGTCCTGGCTCGGCTCGTCCTGGAAGCCGAGTTCCGCCTCGTACATCCACTGCCGGATCGATGGCCGGTCGAACCTCTGCAGCTCGGTCACCTCGGCCTTGCCGGAGAGATCGCGCTCGGCGCCGCCCGCGGCCGGCAGCCATGCCGAGGCGTACTCGGCAGGGGCGATCACCACGACCGCCAGCGTGCCCCGGGTGGGGACGGAGACCGCTTTCGCCGCCGCCGCCACCGCGTCGGCGCCTTCCTTGAACGGCCGCCTGGCGAGGTCGACGATCACGAGGTCGTGGGCGGGACTCCGGACGGCGCGCTGCACCGCCCCGTCGAAGGTGAGACCGTCCTCTCCCACCCGCAGGACCTTCGCCCTGTGCCGCGGCGCCGCGTCGTCCAGGAAGGTGGCCACCCGGTCGACGTGCAGGGCGGCCGATCCCGCGACCATGTGCAGGGCGTTGCGCGGGCTGAGCAACCGTGTCACCTGGCTGCCGGTCAGCGGGGAGCGGTCCTCGTTGTGCTTCGAGGCCTCCCGGTAGGACTGCGCGTCGAAGGAGTCGGGCAGGTCGAAGCCCTCGGCGTGCCCGAGCACGGACTCGATCTCGTCGGCGCCGCCGAGAAGGGTGAGGATGTGCGGGGTGCGCAGCCGGTAGCACTCCCCCTCGGCGGCGAGCACACCCAGGTTGACGCACTCGTCGAGCAGCCCGCGGAAGCCGTCGCTGGTGGAGTCCCGGAACCCCTGCGGCCACCACTGGAGGCATTCGGCACGTAGCTGGGCCGCCGTCAGCACGGCGCCGGTCTCGTTGTCGAGCGCCTGGAACGCCACCGTGTAGGCGATGACCTTGTAGCGCTTGTCCAGGTTCAGCGTCCAGTCGAACCGGTCGCGGAAGCCGCGCGCCAGCCTCTTGTCCCGCCACACCGCGTCCACGTGCTCACGTGTGATCTCGTAAGGCAGGGCCGCCTCGGGCAGGGGCAACCGGCGCAGCCGCATCAGCAGAGCCTCGGCGAAGAGCTGAATGAGGGCGGGCGCGTTGTTCGCCTCGGCGATGATCCGCGCGGCCAGCCGTGCGGGCAGGCGGAACCCCAGCGCGGCCAGGGGCTTGGTGAGGAGATTGTAGGCGTCCTGCGGATCGAGCGGGCCGACCGCTATGGGATCGCCCAGATGGGCGAGAGGCGCGTTGGAGAGGCTCTTGAACCTGACGGTCTGGTGCAGCCCGGCGAACACGACCTTGACCCGGTGGCCCGTGTGGTCCATCAGGTCGCGCAGCATGATGACGTTGGCGAAGGAGGCGTCGCGCGCGTCCTTGTTGAGGAACTCGTCGGCCTCGTCGAGCAGGACGAGCAGCTGGCGTGCCGGGTCACCCTCGATCCACTCGCGCACACCGCGGCAGATGGCCTCGGGATCGGCCCACGGCGCGGTCCGCGGCAGCACCTGCGCCTCGGTCAGCTTCTCGGCGAGCATCGGCCACAGCGCGGCGACGGGCTGCGTCCTGCCGATGTTCTGGATTACCTCGGAGATGACCTTCCGATCCTGGTCGGTCTCCTGGACCTTGCGCTCGGCCTTGCGCAGCAGCGCGGACTTGCCGAGCTGCCGCCCGCCGTACACGAACGACGAGCCGGTCCTGCTGGTCACCTCCCGCAACTGGTCCTGCCGCCCGTAGAACATCTCCTCGGGGACCTCGCCGACGGGCGCGTAGGGGTTCGACGCGGTGAAGGGCGCCAGCAGGCTCACCGTCGTCGCCCAGTTCGCGTCCGGCAGGCAGGCGAGGTACGCGATCAACGCGTCGTCGAGCACCGCGACCACCGGGGTCGGCCTGCGCCGGCTCAGCACCGTGAGCTGGTGCCGCTGCTCGGGCGAGAGCACCCCGAAGTAGAAGACCAGGATGGTCTGGTCCTCCGGCTGGTCCTTCAGCCACTCGATGACCTCCTTCGGCCCGGAGGGACGCCACACCAGCAGCAGGCGGAGCCGGTCACCGGAGGGGCTCATCTGCGAGCCGAAGTCGGGCAGGAGAGCGTCCCCGATCCGCTGGACGTGCTTCAGGGTGATCCACTGCCGGTTCTGTTCCGAGGCGCCGGCCTTCTGCTCCGCCTCCAGGCCGATGAGCTGGAGGATCGCCGCGACCGCGGTCGTGAAGTTGCCTGCCGCCTTCGGTCCCTGCGCCACGGTGATCCAGGTGCGCAGCCCGTTCTCCGCCACCCTCCGCCGGCCGCGCGGCACGGCGGAGACGAAAAGGCCGGCTTCGCCCAGGAGCCGCGCGAGGCCGGGCGCGGCGACATCGCCGCCGCGGAGCAACGCGTCCTTGAGCGACTGCAGCCACTGGGCGCTCTCCCTGCCCCGCTGGTGTCCCCGCAGCCGGGCGGACATGTCCTCGAAGGCCCGGGGGAACCGCGGGTAGAAGCGCTTCAGATGATCGACGGTGTCGGGGCTCTCCGGCAGATCGTTGCCCGCCTTCGCCTGGGCGGTGAACTCCCGTGCGGTCGTCAGGTCGCCCGCCTCGACGAGGGAGGCGATCCGGTCCTGGACGGCCGCGACATCGGTGTGACCGGCGCTCAGCTCGCGCAACGCGTGAAGTTCCGCGCCGATCGCGCCGGCCCTGACCTCCTCCGCTTCGCGCTCCAGCTCGCCGAGGTCGCGCGAGACCACGCCGAAGTCGTCCCGGTCGTCGTCGCCGAGCGCTCCGAGCCTGGTCGTGAACCGGGTGGCGTCCTCTTCGGTGAGCACGCCGTCCCGCCGCCACTCCGCGATCCGGTCCATGATCGCCTCGATCTTGGCGCGGCGGCGCTGCCGCGCGGCCTCCACGAGCGTGTCCCGCCGCGCGCGCAGCGCCGCGGCGAGGACCGGGTCACGGGGCGCGAGGACGTTGAGCACCGCACGGGTGCCTTCGTGGTCGTCCATCGCGGCGCGTGCCTCGAAGGCGGCCCCCCAGTCCCGTGTCCGCGAGGCGCACACGGCCATGAGCTCGTCCAGCTCGGGCGGGGCCGCCGGGGCGAGGGTGTCGGCGGCGATCCGGATGCCGGGGGACAACAGCAGGTCGCAGTTCAGCACGTGAGCGGGAAGGGGCTCGGGACGGTCCAGGGGCTCGCCGGCCAGCAGGCCGAGCGTGGCGCCGGTCAGCATCCTGGCGCCGAGGGCCGCGTCGGCCATCCCGGGCTGTGACGAGTCCGCCAGCAGCGTCAGTTCCTCGTCGACCTGTTCGCGGTGCCGGGCGACGGTCGCGCGTAGTTCGTTCAGGTGCCTGGCGGCCCAGGAGACACCGGAGTCGTCGGTGCGCGACGCCTCGACCTCCTTGGCGGTCGTCACCCAGACCGCGACCGCGTCGAGCGCCCTGGCGATCTTCTCGATCAGTTTGGCGCGGGCGCCGGAGTGGATGTGGCTGCCGCCCGGGCTCCCGGCCCGTTGCTTGGCCGTCTCGTCGATCAGCCGGTCGATCGCGTCTCCGGCCCGCAGGACGTCGAGCTTCCGTCCCGCCTCGCCGGCCATGGCCCTGTCCCCGCGGGCGGCGATGGCCAGCAGTTCGCCCGGTCCCTTGGTGTCGTCCTGGAGCAGGGACTTCCACACCTCCGTGGCCAGCGCGAACTTGATCTTCTGTGACGGTCCCTCCTCACGGATCTTGGCGGCGCTGGCCGCTGCCTCGCGCAGGTTGTCCTCCGCCTGCGAGGCGTCGTACAGCTTCTCCGACAGGCGCGGGGTCAGGTAGGCGCCTGTCTTGGCCAGCTTGCTGAAGGCGTCGCCGTAGGCGGTCAGCCCGGGATAGGGCGTGAGCGTCGGCGCCAGCTCGTCCAGCAGCTGCGCGGCCTCCGGCGTCGGGTGGATCACACAGGTGCGCAGTGCCGCCGCCCACGCGAGGGTCTGCCCCGCCGGGTCGGCGGCGAGGGTCTTCATCGAAAGACCCGCGGCGTTGTCGATGAACGCGGCGGACAGCCGCCCGGCGAACTCGCTCATCTCCGCGGCGATCGCGGCGCACCGGCGCGCCCCGGCCTCGGTGGGCGGCCGCCCCATGGCGTGCCGCACCCACGCCGCCAGGGCGAACCGGCCGCTCCGCACCGCCGCCGCCTCGGCCTCCGCCGCGTCGCCGAAGCCCGTCGCGAACGCCTCCCGCCGTGGTTCCTCCAGCACACCCGGTGCTTCCGGGACGGGCGCACCTCCGTCCGGTTGTTCCAGCGCGACCGGTTCTCCGTCCGGCTCCTGCGGTGTGGTCGGCTCCTGCGATGCGTCCGGTTCCTGCGATGCGTCCGGCTCCTCGGGCACGTCCGGCTCCTCGGGCACGTCCGGTTCCTCCGGCACGTCCGGTTCCTCCGGCACGTCCGGTTCCTCCGGCACGTCCGGTTCCTCCGGCACGTCCGGTTCGCTTGGCTCCGCCGGGTCCTCTTGTTCTCCCGATTCCTCTGGAACGGTGACCGGAGCCGACGAGACCTCGCCGTCCGGCGCGGGGCGGGTGGTTCGCGGAGTGCCGGCCCTCGGGGGCTCGGTCCACCGCTCCTCGATGAAGACGTCCAGCGAGGTCAGGTCCTCGGCGGGCGGTGTGGCGGTGGGAGGCGGGCCGCCGGGGAAGACCAGATGGCCGCCCGTGGCGGCCACGGTCACCGCCCTCCAGTGGGTGGGCGCCTCGGACCAGAAGCGTTCCTGCAGTTCGGTCACGTGCATGACGGCGGCAGGATCGTCGCGCAGGGCGATGATCTCCGCCAGAAGCTCCACGACGGGCGACCGCGCCGTCGCGGCGGCGCGGATCTCGCCGAGGACCGTGGACAGCGCGGGCGGCCCCTCCAACCGGGTCATCGGCTGGAGCCGGGCACGCTGCTCCTCGGCGGACACCAACTGGTCGAACGCGACCTGGAAGGCGGCCATCGACGCCTCGGGGATCGGAGCGCCGCGCACCGACTCCAGCCGTGCCCGCATCGCGTCCATGGCGGACGCGCAGCCTCGCATCGTCCCGATGTCCTCCTCGGCGGGACGAACACCGCCGGCGAACGCCCGGTGCGCCCGTTCCGCGGCCTCCGAGGCGCCGGACAGGCGACGTCGCAGGTCGTCCAGCTCGGCACGCAGCACCTCGACGGACGGCTCGACGGCGTCCGCGTCCGACCCCGCGGGAACGGTCATCTCACACTCCTCGGCCTGGGGGACGGCTGACGCCTCCTCGGTGTCCGTCCGGTGGCCGGCGCCGGCGGGCATGGCGGCCCTCAGTTCGAACCAGGAGACCGGGTGCTCCGGGAGAGCGGGATGCGTGTCGCGAAGCAGGAGCCATCCGGTGCGGACCTCGTGCGCGGCCTCGGGTCCCATGCGCCCGGCCGGCGCGGCGAGGAACCCGAGGGCCAGCGGGGACAGGGGCAGTTCCCGGCGGTATATGTCGGCGAGAACGAGGTCGACCAACGTGTCGGGCATCGACTGCGAATTCCTCAACGCCCAGACGAGGTCACACGCCGCGGTGAGCGTGGTGCCGGCGTCGTCCGGATGGAGAAGGCGTGCGCAGTCGCCGGCGGAAAGCTCATGATGGTTCTCGAAGGCCGGGAAGAGGGGGGCGCTCAGCGCGAACAGCAGCGAGTCCCGTCTTTTCCTGTCGCTTCCCCGCAGGACGCGCAGCAGTCCGGTGGCGGCCGACACGCTGACCGAGCGCAGCTCGGGCGCTCCCACATGGCTGAGGACGCCTTTTCGGATGACGGCCGGATATTGCCGTATCTCCACAAGATCGTCGGCTGTCATCCTCTGCGCGACATCCGAGAGGATCACATCCACGCTCCCGAACACGGGTAGTGCGCGTGCCTCGCCCAGAGGGGCTTGGTGCCGGCCGTGTGGGCCGTTCGCTGTGCAGCATCGCGGCATTTTCCGGTCCCGCCTTCCCAGAGTAGAAGGCATCCTAGGGAAGCAGGTCCGCGAATCCCGATGAACCACCAAAACGGCGCGAAATAAGCTGATTCGCCGTCCGCCGTGCCTGGTTCGACGTCGGTCATCGACGCGGCACACCACATGGCCCGTGCCCGCGATGACGCGACGTGTCGCCACGTATTCGCCCCCGGCGGAGGTGGCCGGACCTGTGAGCCAAATCACCGTTGTTGTGCGTATTTGGCCGCAGTTGTGTAGATCCATGCTTTTCTACGCTGAGCCGGTCAAAGACCAGGACCGGCCCCTGCGGGGGCTCTTTCGTGAAAGCAGTGGAAGTGATGTCGGGAAGTAAACGCGCGCGTATGGGCTCGGTGCTCGGCGCGATCATGATGGTCGCGACGTTCGTCGTCGCGGGGACGGGGGCCGCGCACGCCGCCACGACGTACTACTTCAAGGTGACGTTCGTGCGGATCGCGTTCGGGAATGGGGGGATGAACGACTACATCGTCAACGTGAACTCGCCGGACTACTATCCGCCCGCGGCGGACAGTTACGGGGAGGGGAAGAACACGGGGACCGTGTACGGGCGGTATCACGCCTGGTCGCCTCAGGCGGAATACGATCAGTGGCGGATGTTCGGCACGTGGCGGGCCTCCAAGTACTGCGGGCGGGCCAAGGCGAACAGGACCGGGTGTTTCTACGAGGTGGCCAACAGGCAGGGGACCTCCGCGGCCGATTCCGTGCCGTGGGACTCCTCTTTTCCGGCGCCCATCGCGTCGGACGACGGCTACTACGCCTGGTACGACCTCGGGGACTTCTCCAGTTGCGCGTCGCACCGGAAGCCGGAGGACGGGGTCAGCTGCTTGACCTGGTACGAGAACGCGAACATCTACAGCAGGCGGAACAACGAGGTCACCGGGATCATGTTCCCGGGGCAGGCGTTGTCGGTGTCGGCCGAGGTGTGGGACGCGGATTGGATCGCCAACTACGGGGCCAGCAGTGACGACGACGCGTGCAACGTGAGCTACGGCCGGGTGTTCAGCGAGGCGGAGCTCAAGAACCTCGCGAACTATCCGCAGACCTGGGTGCTCACCGACAACGTGACCGGGTGCCGGGTCATCGCGAACGTGGCCACCTACTGAGATCGGCGGCTAGTCGTCGCGCTCGACGTCGGTGGTGATCGACGGGGTGCCGCGGACGCAGGTGACCTTGGCGGTGACCTTGTTGTTCTCCGACTCGAATTTCACGGTGGCGGGGTGGCCGGGCTCGTGTTCCACGTCGTCGATCGCGTAGCCCTGGGCGGGGCTCCAGGCGACGAGGGAGGGCACGCCGTCCTTGCAGGTGGCGACGATGGAGCCGCCGGGGGTGTCGAACGCGCGGCTGACCCCGGCGGGGCTCTCGGCGGGTGAGGCCGGGGCCCCGGCCCCGTTCGTCGGGGTGGCGCTGATGAGGGCTTGGGAGATCTGGTCGGGGCTCATGGGGGAGACGACCGGTTCGCTCAGGCCCTGGCCCAGGAGGGTGATCGCCCAGGTGGCGGTGGCGGTGGTGAGCGACGCGGCGGTCACCCAGCCGAGGGTCGCCAGCAGTGGGCCTCGTTTCACCATGACAGGGTGCCACGCCGACTACTAAAGGTTCCCTAACGCGGCCTCAACGCCGATACCGGACGGGGCGGGGGACCGGCGGGTGCCCATAATGTTGGGGCGATGGCACAGCTATTGCTCGTTGAGGACGACGCCGCCGTGCGGTCCGCGCTCATGCGGGCCCTGGGGGAGCGCGGTCACGCGGTGACGTCGGCGGCGACCGGGATGGCGGGGCTCCGCATGGCCGTCGACGAGCGCCCCGATCTGGTCATCCTCGACCTCGGGCTGCCGGACATCGACGGGTACGAGGTCATCCGCATGCTGCGGGCGGTCAGCGCGGTGCCGCTCATCGTCGCCACGGCGCGGGACGACGAGCGGGAGATCGCCCGCGTGCTGGACGCGGGGGCGGACGACTACCTGGTCAAGCCGTTCGGCGCCGTCCAGCTCGACGCGCGCATCCGGGCCGTGATGCGCCGGCTGCGCAGCGAGGAGGACGACGCGTCGCGGCCGTTCACGGTGGGCGAGCTGCGCATCGACCCGCGCAGCCGGGAGGTGACGCTGGCGGGCCGCGGCCTGGATCTGCGGCCGAAGGAGTTCGACCTGCTGTGCTACCTGGCCGCGCGGCCCGACCAGGTGGTCAGCAAGCGCGAGCTGATGACACAGGTGTGGCAGATGCCCTACGGCGGCGCGGACAAGACCGTCGACGTCCACCTGTCGTGGCTGCGGAACAAACTGGGGGAGTCCGCGCAGCAGCCCCGGTACATCCGGGCCGTGCGCGGCGTGGGCGTCAAGCTGGTGGACCCGGCGGCATGAGGCGGCGCCTGCTCGTCCTGGTCGGCTCCATGGTGTCCCTCGCGCTGGTGGCCTTCCTGGTGCCGCTGGCGCTGCTGGCCCTGACGCTGGCCGCCGACCGCGCCACCGCGGACGCCCTGGTGCGCGCCCAGTCGCTGGTCCCCGTCGCGTCGGTCGGCACACCGGCCGCCCTGGAGCTGGCCGTGCAGCAGGCCAACAGCGGGGGCGGCCACCCGCTGACGGTCTACCTGTCCAACGGCACGGTCCTCGGCGTCCCCGCGGTCAGGTCGGACGCGGTGAAGCTCGCCCTCACCGGGCGCAGCCTGACCGCGCAGGCGCAGGGCGGCCGTGAGATCGTCGTCGCCGTCACCGGCCGTTCGGCGGGTACGGCCGTCATCCGCGTGTTCGTCTCGGACGCCGACCTCAGCAGAGGCGTGCGGCGGGCGTGGCTCATCCTCGCGCTGGTCGGGGCCGGTGTGCTGGCCGTCAGCCTGGTCGTGGCCGACCGGCTCGCCCGGTCGCAGATCCGTCTCATCGCCGGCATCGCGCAGGTCTCCCACGACCTCGCCGCCGGGGACCTCACCGCGCGCGCGCCCGCGGAGGGGCCGGAGGAACTGCGCCGCGTCGCGGGGGCGCTCAACCACCTCGCGCGGCGCATCCGGGTGCTGCTGGCCCAGGAGCGTGAGGCGGTGGCCGACCTGTCCCATCGTCTCCGCACCCCGCTCACCGTGCTGCGGCTGGAGGCCGAAGGCCTTCCCGAGGGCGAGCAGGCCACCAGGGTCGGCGCCGCCGTGGACGCCATGGAACGCATGGTCACCCAGGTCATCAGGGAGGCCCGGCGCTCCCGGCAGGACGAGGCAGGGGAGTGCGACGCCGCCCGCGTCGCCGCCGACCGCGTGCACCACTGGTCGATGCTCGCCCGCGACCAGGACCGCCCGGTCGTCCGCGACCTGGCCGCCCCGCCGCTCCACGTGGGCACCGGCGAGGAGGCCCTGACGACCTGCGTGGACGCCCTGCTGGAGAACGTCTTCGCCCACACCCCCGAGGGCACCGGCTTCACCGTGCGGCTGTCCCCCCGTGAGGGCGGCGGCGCCGTGCTCACGGTCGCCGACCAGGGACCGGGCTTCCCCCACGCCAGGGCCCTGGAACGGGGAGTGAGCGGCGGTTCCTCCACCGGCCTCGGCCTCGACATCGTCCGCCGCACCGCCGAGCGATCCGGCGGCTCGGTGACACTGGCCAACGAACCGGCCGGAGGCGCCCGCGTCACCGTCGAGTTCGGCCCCCGCCCGAGTTAACCCCGCGTTAGGGCCGCCGCAGCTTCGCGCTATCTCCCGTCCCCGCAGGCTTGGAGCCGTCGCAAGGGACATCGATCGCATCGGAGATACGGATGAGCAAGTCAAAGATCGTCGCAGGCCTCGCCACCGCCGCCCTGCTCGTGGTGGGCGGCGGAACCGCCCTCGCGGCGGCCGGCGCCGCGGATCCCACCCCCGCCACCGGTGCGCCGTCGACCTCCCCGTCCTCCACTTCCGCCTCGCCGGAGCAGACCCCTGCCGCGGCCCCCGTGGCCCCCGAGGTCCCCAGGGAGCAGGCGGAGCGGGCGGCACTGGCCAAGGTCGCCGGCGGCCGGGTGACCTCCACCGAACTGGAGACCGAGCACGGCCACCAGTACTGGGACGTCGAGGTGACGGCTCCCGACGGCGCCGAGCACGAGTTCTCCGTCGACACCCGGACCGGCGCCCTGACGGCCGGCGAGGTGGACCACGACGACGACGGCCCTGACGGCGACGACGACCGTGACGGCGACGAGGACGACGACTGAGATCGCCTGACACCGGCGGCTCCCCGGACCGGGGAGCCGCCGTGCTGTCACGGGCGTCTCGTGGCGGCGGACGGACGCCGGGTCACCCGTTCAGCAGGCGTGTACGGCCTGGGACGTCACCGTGCGTGGCAAAGGGTTGCCCGGTGTGTCGTAAAGCGGGTGAGCGGCGGCGGGGGCTGGGCGAGAGTGGAAGGGTGACGATACGGGGGATCTTGCTGATGATGCTGGGGGCCGGGCTGGCCGGGTGCGGCGGGCTGAGCACGGGGGAGCTGACGCCCACGCAGCTCGAGGCGGTGCGGGCCCAGGGGGTGGCGCCGGAGATGGTGTACGTGGTGGACGTGCCGGGGTTCCAGCTGGTGGGGCAGTCGGTGAGCCTCTACCACGAGGAGGGGTACCAGGCGTTCTACCTCTCGCCCCGGGGGCGGCAGGTGTGGTTCGGGGTGGACCGGGGGGCGTTCAGCGACGCGGTGTGCCCGGAGCGGCCGGTGCACGGGGCCGAGCGGGTGAGCGCGGCGGTCACCTGTGAGCGGGACGAGGTGGGGTGGTACCGCGTCAGCGGGGACCGGCACGAGTACGCGGCGGACGAGGACGGGCGGGTGCTGCGGGTGAGCGGCGTCCGGGGGGAGATCGGCCGCAAGGCGCTCCGGACCGCCATCACCGGTGCGCACCCGGCGCCGGGGGTGACTCCCTCACCCCCGGCGGGGTGAGCCCGGGTCAGACCGTGGTGCCGGTTGCCTCCCGCGGTGCGAGAGGTGGAAGGTCTCAGCGGCCCGGCGGGTCAGCGGACGTCGCGGGGACGGAACTGGATACTGATCCGCGGGCCGGTGGGCCGGGACAGCTTCGGGATGGAGTGGTCCCAGGTGCGCTGGCAGGAACCGCCCATGACGATCAGGTCGCCGTGGCCGAGCTCGTGGCGCAGCGAGTGGCCGCCGCCCCGGGGGCGCAGCAGCAGCGGGCGGGGGGTGCCGACGGAGACGATGGCGACCATGGTGTCCTCGTGGGCACCCCGGCCGATGCGGTCGCCGTGCCAGGCCACGCTGTCGCGGCCGTCGCGGTACAGGCACAGGCCGGTGGTTCGGAAGGGGGCGCCCGGCCGCCCCGCGTAGTGCTCGTTGAGGGCCCGCATGGCCTCGGGCAGCAAGGGATCAGGCAGGGGCTCGTCCTCGTCGTAGAACTTGAGGAGCCTCGGGACGTCCACCACGCGGTCGTACATGTGACGGCGCTCGGCGTGCCAGGGCACGTCGCGCGACAGGCGGTCGAACAGGGAGTCGGCGCCGGTGAGCCAGCCGGGGCGCAGGTCGATCCACGCGCCGTCGGTGAGAGGGATGCGCCGGACGGCCGCGCCCAGGGGGCCGACGCCGGGTTCCCCGTCCAGATCCAGCAGTGAGGCCTGGAATCCAGCGGTCATGGCGTCATGCTACCGCGAGTATTCAAACACCCATTCGAGCGGGGTGCTCTGACCTGGTCAAAAACTCCAGCGAGTGCCGCTCGGTGAGCCGCCGCCGGCCGGAGGCGCGGCGGGGGTGACCTCGTAGACGTCGTAGGGGGAGGGGCCCGTGGCGCGGGTGCCGCCGCCGTGGAAGGCGCCGCCCTGGACGGTGAGCGCGATGCCGTACTTGGAGGAGAAGACGCCTGACAGGCGGCCCAGCTTGCCGTCGTCCAGCACCCGTGCCGCCCGGCCGCGGACCACCAGTTCCAGGCCGCGGGGGTCGGTGGTGACCACGCAGTCGGTGGCGGCGGGCAGGGTCTCGGGGTCGTGCATGGCCTGGCTCACGGCGAGATGCAGGGCGCCGTCCAGCCACACGCCCAGGACCGGCACGATGTTCGGCCGGCCGTTGGGGCGCAGCGTTGAGAGCCAGTAGGTGCCCGCGTCGTTCATCGGACTTCTGGCGCTCGCCCGTGGCGTCGTGGACGGCTCGTCGGCAGGGGAAGACTGCTCGGCCACGGGCTCGTTTTCGGCCATCGCCACTCCTTTCTACCTTTAGTGGTTGCTTGAAAGAACTTTGATTGCAAAAAACAAGCGTAATGCATCTGGCTAAGCGTGGACTAGAATCCGATGCATGACGGGGCGCAGCTACGGGCAGTTCTGCGGGCTCTCCAGAGCCCTGGAAAGCGTGGGGGAACGCTGGGCGCTGCTCATCGTGCGCGACCTTTTCGTCGGCCCCAGGCGCTTCACCGACCTGCGCCGCGGCCTGCCCCGCATTCCCACCAACATCCTTTCGGCCCGCCTGAAGGAGCTGGAGCTCGCGGGGGTGATCCACCGCAGGGTCCTGCCCCGCCCCGCGGCGTCGGTGGTCTACGAGCTGACCGCCTACGGGCAGGCGCTGGAGGACGTGGTGCTGAGCCTCGGGCTGTGGGGCGCCATGGCGATGGGCGACCCCGAGCCCGGGGAGATCGCCACGGTGGACTCGGTGACCATGGCGCTGCGCTCCACGTTCCGGCCCGAGGCCGCGCGCGGCCTGAACACCTCGTACGAGTTCCGCCTGGGCGGGCTCGTGCTGTCCGTGCGGATCGACGACGGCGCGCTCACCGTCATCCCGGGCCCCCTGCCGGACGCCGAGCTGGTGCTCGAGTGCGGGCCGGAGCTGCGTGCCCTGATGGCGGGCGAGCTCGCCCCGGACGAGGCCGTGGAGAAGGGCATGGTCACCCTGACCGGCGACCCCGCGGACCTGGTCAGGCTGGTCGAGGTGTTCCGCATCCCCGCGATGCCCTGACCCGCCGCGGCTACGGCTCGTCCGTCCACGGCTCCTCCTCGGCGAGGTCCAGGCCGAGCTGGTCGGCCCACTCCTGCGCCCACGCGCGCACCGTCGCTGCCTCCCCGGCCTCGCAGCCGTGCCGGGCGAACTCGTCGTCCGGGCGGCCGGCCGCGAGGTCCAGCCGGGCGCGCAGCTCGTGCGGGTCGAAGTCCTCGACGGCGCCCTCGGCCAGCAGCGCCAGCTCCACCGGGCTGAGGTGCAGCCGGGCCCGGTACGCCTCGACCAGGTCGCCGGGCAGCGCGGACTCGTAGAGGGCGGCCATGGTGCGCGCGAGGTCGTCCAAGCGGCTACCCGCGGGCGGACGCGCGCGCGACCAGGTCGCCGGGCGGCGCGGGCTCGTACGGGCCGGCCATGGACGCGCTACCCGCGGGGGGACGCGCGCCGGGACGGGGCGGGGACCACGATGGCCGTGATGATGAGGTCGGCGTCGGCGACCCAGCGGCCCGTGAAGCGGGACAGCTGCTGCCCGTGCACCCGCGGCCCCGGCACCCGCAGCCGCGCGGAGAACTCGCCCCGCGCCGGGTCGACGGACACGATGATGTCCTCGAAGTCCAGCCACCGCTTGGTGAGCGGGAACCACGACTTGTAGACCGCCTCCTTGGTGCTCCACAGCACCCGGTCCCAGTGCACGCGCGGGTGCCGCGCGGCGAGGCGGCGCAGCGCCTCACGTTCCTCGGGCAGCGACACGGCGTCCAGCACGCCTTCCACCAGCGGCTCGTTACGCTCGGCGTCGATGCCGATGGCGGCCACCTTGGACGCCACGCCGACGACGGCCGCGCGGTAGCCGGTGCAGTGGGTGATGCTGCCGACCACGCCGGCGGGCCACTGCGGCTCGCCGCGCAGCCCCGGCAGCACCGGGCTCGGGCGCATGCCGAGCTTGCGCAGCGCGTCGTGGGCGCACAGCCGCGCGGTGGTGAACTCCGCGCGCCGCTGCGCGTCGGCGTCGCCGATCGCCCGGTCCTCCTCGGGGAACAGCATCGGGTCGGGCGGGTCGGCGAAAAGGTCGGCGGCCACCACGAAGTCGGGCAGAATCGACTTGATCATGGGCCCGGCCGCACCGGGGGCGGCGCCGCTCATTCGCACAGTGGTCACCTCACGAGCGTATCGGCGAGGTGAATGCCGAAGGCATCTCCGAGAGCGCTTTGTTCACCCCGCGCGTGTCCGGCGTGGCAGGACACGGGGGGTATAAGGGGTACCCGGCTCAGCCGCCGCCCACCGTGGTGAGGCCCTCCGGCCGGGTCGCCGCCTCGGCCCGGCCGAGCATGGCGCGGGCCTGCGCCTCGTACACCGGGATGCCGAGCGTGCGGAACACGGTGAGCGCCTGCTCCAGGTGCGCGACGGCGTGCGCGTTGTCGTCGCACGACAGCGCCAGCTCGCCGAGCCCGAGCAGCGCCCGCCCCTCGGCGAAGCCGTCCCCGGCGGAACGGCCGAGCCGCACGGCCAGGCGCAGCGCCTCGTCGGCCTCGGCCGCCTCGCCGAGCCGCAGCCGGGCCACGCCGAGCCCGCACAGCACGTACGCCTCGCCGATCGGGTCGCCGATCTCGCGCACGATGTCGATCGCCGTGCCGAAGATCTCGGCCGCCAGGGTCGGCTCGTCCCACTGCAGGTAGGTGTCGCCCATGCGGTGCAGCACCTGCGCCTCCACCCGCCTGCTGCCGCCGCGGCGGCTGAGCGCCAGCGCCTCGGCCAGCAGGCGGCTCGCGCCCTCGGGGTCCCCGTCGTCCAGCCGCAGCTGCGCCAGGTTGTGCAGGACGTACGCCGCGCCCACCTGGTCGCCGGTACGGGTGAAGATGTCCAGCGCGTGCGAGTAGCGGGCCGCGGCCTCGTCCGTCAGGCCGCTCATCCGGTCCAGGAAGGCGACGTTGCGCAGCACCAGGGCGACACCGAGGTCGTCGCCGACCTGGTTGAACAGCTCGATGGCCTCTTCGAAGTCGCGCCGCGCCTCGGCCAGGCGCTTGAGGGTGATGTGCAGCGAGCCGCGCGAGTACAGGATGGCGGCCTGGCCGCGCGGGTCGCCCACGTGCCGGGTGGCCGCCAGCGCGACCTCGTGGGTCTCGCGCCAGTCGTCGAGGTAGATGCGCGACTCGAACAGCGTCACCGCGCTGATCGCCAGGTCCCAGCACAGCTCGGCGAACCCGGCCCGCGCCGCCTGGCGGATGCCCGACACCAGCAGCGGGCGCTCCCGCTCGTACCACACCATCGGGTCGGCGACCAGCTTGTCCACCAGCTTGGCCGGCAGCGGGCGGCGCTGCGCGGAGCTGTGCACCTGGAGGTACTCCTCGCCGTACACCCGGCGGTGCGCGGCCTCGGCGACGTACAGCAGCGCGCCGAGGGCCCGCTCCAGGGCGGTCTTGCGCTCGGCGGCGTTCTCCTCGGCGGCCAGCCGCTCGCGGGCGAAGACCCGGACCAGGTCGTGGAAGCGGTACTGGCTGTGCACGCCGAACCCCGGGCCGGCCGGGCCGATGAGCTGCGCGTCGGCGAGCTCGTCCAGGAGGTCCTGGGCGTCGGTGTGCGAGCCGCCGAGCAGCGCCCCGGCGAGCCACGCGGAGAACACGCTGGTGTCGAGGATGGCGAGCAGGCGGAACAGGCGGCGCGCGTCGGCGCCGACGCTTTCGTAGGTGAGGGAGATGCTGGCGCGGATGCCCATGTCGCCGTGTTTGAGCTCGTCGAGTCTGCGGGTCTCGTCCTCCAGGCGGGTGACGAGTTGCTCGATGCTCCAGTGGGGGCGGGCCGACAGGCGGGCGCCGGCGATGCGCAGCGCCAGCGGCAGGCGCCCGCACAGCTCCGACAGGGCGACGGCCTCGCCGGGCTCGGCCCGCACGCGGTCGTTGCCGGCGATGCGGCCGAGCAGTTCGAGCGACTGGTCGCTGTCGAAGATGTCCATCTCGATCTGGATCGCGCCGGGCAGGCCGGTGAGGCGGCTGCGGCTGGTGATGATCACCGCGGAGGTGCGGTTGCCCGGCAGCAGGGGCATCACCTGGCTCTCGCGCGCCGCGTCGTCCAGCACGATCAGCGTGCGCCGGTCGGCGAGCAGCGCGCGGTACATCTCGGCGCGCTCCTCCAGGCCGTCGGGCATGTCGGTGCCCGCCACGCCGAGCGCACGCAGGAAGCGCTCCAGCACCTGCATCGCGCTGATCTGCCGGTACGCGCCGCCGTGCAGGTCGGTGAACAGCTGCCCGTCGGGGTAGCGGTCGGCGATGGTGTGCGCGGCGTGCACCGCGAGGGTCGTCTTGCCGAGGCCGCCCTGGCCCGCGATCACGATGATCGGCACGGCCAGCCGGTAGCGGTCCTCGGCGGCCAGCGCCAGCTCGCGCTGGATGGCGTCGATCTGCTTGGTGCGGCCGGTGAAGTCGGCCACCGCGGCGGGCAGCAGGATGGGGACCGGGCGCGCGGGCGGCGGCTCGGGCGGCTCGACCGGGATCGTCACCCGGGCGGGGCCGTTGAGGCTCTCGTCGGAGGTGAGGATGGCGTACTCCAGGCGCTGGAGCTGCTCGTTCGGCTCGATGCCGAGCTCCTCGACCAGCGTCTCGCGCGCCAGGCGGTACACCCGCAGCGCGTCCGCCTGGCGGCCCGAGCGGTACAGGGCGAGCATGAGCTGGCCGCGCAGGCGCTCGCGCAGCGGGTGCTCGGCGACCAGGGCGGTCAGCTCGCCGACCAGCTCGTGGTGGCGGCCGAGGTCCAGCTCCAGCTGCAGGCAGTCCTCGTTGGTGGTGATGCGGTGCTCGGCCAGCCTGCTCGCGGCGGACCGGACGGGCCTGCTCTCGATGCCCTCCATGGCCTCGCCCCGCCACAGCGCCAGTGCCTCGCGGTAGCCGCGCACCGCGGACTCCGGGTCCCCGGCGTCGCGGTCCCGGCGGGCCTGGGCGGTCAGCGCCTCGAAGCGGCGGACGTCCAGCTCGTCGCCGTCCTCGGCCTCCAGGATGTAGCCGCGGGGGTGGGTGACGATCAGGGTGGGGCGGCCGTGCGCGGCGAACAGGCGGCGCAACGCGGAGATGCAGATCTGGACCTGGGCCTTGGAGGTGGGCGGGAGGACCTCGCCGTAGATGGCGTCGGTGAGCCGGTCGACGGTGACGACCCGGCCCGCGTCCAGCAGGAGGAGGGCGAGCGTGATGCGCTGGCGTAAGCCTCCGACGTCCAGACGCTCACCGCTCGCGAGCACCTCAAGTGGCCCCAGAATCCGGAACTCCACCTGCTAACTCCTTGCCAGAAAACCTCGGACCCATCCGGAAGTCTTCGCGCAATCGTCGTGAGAGACGTGGCGGGTGCGCGGCCTCGGCCGGGTCGGGCCTGGGATCGGCCGTGCCCCCCTCTTCGTGGCGTGGGGGTGGACGAAGCGGCACCGGCGTTTCTCTCACTTCCCCCTAGCACCTGTCCACTTACCTTCGGATAGTACAACCTGGTCGGTAGGGGGACCAGACACATTACTGTGAGTACGGTATTGGCATTGTTCACCATAGCGGTGCGGAGTGCGACCCATTCGGCGAATAAGACCGATATATATGCCCCTAAACGGGGATATAACGGCCAATAGTCCCGATATATCTTGAGTGGCCGCGCGGTGGCGCCGAACAGGCCGAAACCTCACCGGCGACGGTCCGCACTGGTGAGCGCCACGGCCCCCCGGGGTCCCCCGGGCCCGGCGCGGGGGGCGCGGCCGTAGGGGGCGGGCAGGGGTGTCTGCCGTGACCTGCGCCGACCTAGCATCGAACCAATCGAGCTTGCGACGGTTCTTTAGCTACACGATGAGGTGGTGTCCCTGGTCGGTGGTCTACTTCGCAGTAAGTCCCCACGCGGCAAGGGTCATCGTGTGAGCGCCATTCGCACGATGGCCTTTGTTTTTCGCCACCGATATCCGTGAACACCGCCCATTCCCCCGCGTGCCCACCACGTCGTCATCCGAGCGCGAACGCCTCGGCCACCGGGACGAGGCCCCGCACCACGCGAGGACACCCACCCTCGCGGCCCACGAGCAATGAGGAGTGAAGATGTCCCGCCGCCTGTTCACCTCCGAGTCGGTCACCGAAGGCCACCCGGACAAGATCGCCGACCAGATCAGCGACGCCGTGCTGGACGCGATGCTCAAGGGCGACCCGAGGAGCCGGGTCGCGGTCGAGACGCTCATCACCACCGGCCAGGTCCACGTCGCCGGCGAGGTCACCACCGAGACCTACGTCGACATCCCCGGCCTGATCCGCGACACGATCCTCGACATCGGCTACGACGCCTCGCACAAGGGCTTCGACGGCGCCTCCTGTGGCGTGTCGGTGTCCATCGGCGCGCAGTCGCCCGACATCGCCCAGGGCGTGGACGACGCCTACGAGCACCGTGAGGGCGGCGGCGAGGACGAGCTCGACCGCCAGGGCGCCGGCGACCAGGGCCTGATGTTCGGCTACGCCTGCCGCGAGACCGACGAGCTGATGCCGCTGCCGATCCAGCTGGCGCACCGGCTGGCGCAGCGCCTCTCGGAGGTCCGCAAGAACGGCACCGTGCCCTACCTGCGCCCCGACGGCAAGACCCAGGTCACCGTCGAGTACGACGGCGACCGCCCCGTGCGCCTCGACACCGTCGTGGTCTCCAGCCAGCACGCCCCCGAGATCGACCTCAAGGAGATGCTCGAGCCCGACGTCAAGGAGCACGTCATCGACCCGCTGCTGGCCGGGCTGTCCATCGACACCGACGGCTACCGCCTCCTGGTCAACCCCACCGGCCGCTTCGAGATCGGCGGCCCCATGGGCGACGCCGGCCTGACCGGCCGCAAGATCATCGTCGACACCTACGGCGGCATGGCCCGCCACGGCGGCGGCGCCTTCTCCGGCAAGGACCCCTCCAAGGTCGACCGCTCCGCCGCCTACGCCATGCGCTGGGTCGCCAAGAACGTCGTCGCCGCCGGCCTCGCCGACCGCGCCGAGGTCCAGGTCGCCTACGCCATCGGCAAGGCCCAGCCCGTAGGCGTCTTCGTGGAGACCTTCGGCACCGAGAAGGCCTCCGTGGACGCCATCCAGCGCGCCATCCTGCAGGTCTTCGACCTCCGCCCCGCCGCCATCATCCGCGACCTCGACCTGCTGCGTCCCATCTACTCCGCCACCTCCGCGTACGGCCACTTCGGGCGTGAGGGCTTCTCCTGGGAGTCCACCGACCGGGCCGAAGCGCTGCGCCGGGCTGTCTGAGGAGCGCGGCCATGACGTCATTCCGCGACGCGCTGTCCCAGCGGATCCTGGTGGCGGACGGGGCGATGGGGACGATGCTGCAGGCGTTCGATCCCTCGCTCGAGGACTTCGAGGGACTTGAGGGCTGCAACGAGGTGCTGAATGTGACCCGGCCGGATGTGGTGGCCGGGGTGCATGATGCGTATCTTTCCGCTGGTGCCGATTGCGTGGAGACCAATACTTTCGGGGCGAACTGGGCGGCGCTTGGTGAGTATGAGATCGCTGAGCGGATCGAGGAGTTGTCGCTGGCGGGTGCGCGGATCGCGCGGGAGCGTGCCGATCACTGGAGTGAGCGGACGGGGCGGCAGCGGTTCGTTCTTGGGTCGATGGGGCCGGGGACCAAGCTGCCGAGTCTTGGTCATGTGACGTTCGGTGTGTTGCGGGACGGGTACCGGCGTAACGCCGAGGGGTTGATCGCGGGTGGGGCCGACGGGTTGATCGTGGAGACCTGTCAGGACCTGCTGCAGGTCAAGGCGGCGGTGCTGGGTGCGCGCGAGGCGATCGCCGGATCCGGGCGCGATGTCGTCCTGGTGGTGCAGGTCACGATCGAGACCAACGGCGCGATGTTGCTGGGGTCGGAGATCGGGGCGGCGCTCGGGGTGATCGAGCCGCTTGGCGCCGACGTCATCGGGCTGAACTGCGCCACCGGGCCCGCCGAGATGAGCGAGCACCTGCGGTACCTCGCCCGGCACTGCAACGTGCGCCTGTCGTGCATGCCGAACGCCGGTCTGCCCGAGCTGACCTCCAACGGCGCGCGGTATCCCCTCGGGCCTTCGGAACTGGCCGCCGCGCAGGTGGGGTTCGTGGAGCAGTTCGGGGTCGGGCTGGTCGGCGGATGCTGCGGCACGACGCCCGAGCACATCGCGGCGGTGGCGGAGGCCGTGTCCGGCCGTCCCGTGGTGCGGCGCGAGGTGGCTTCGGTGCCCGGGGCGGCGTCGCTCTATTCGCATGTGCCGTTTTCGCAGGATGCGTCGTATCTGGCGATCGGGGAGCGGACCAACGCCAACGGGTCGAAGGTGTTTCGGGAGGCGATGCTGGCCGG